>JAVXRV010000085.1:7994-8234 GCA_036643515.1 Ruthenibacterium sp. | reverse complement strand
TTGCAAACAGACTGTCCTATGTGCGCATAAAGCATTGCGCGCACTTTACGGACGATTGGGTTGCACCTGCGGCACACTCCTGTAGGGACACCATATATGGTGTCCGCTCCTGTTTGCAGCCGCTTTGTGCTTTTGCTATACAAAAAGACCGGCAGCGCTGCGGCGGCCGGTTTTTGCGGATTTTATTTGAAATGTTACGTGGTTTTACTATCTTTCAGCATCGGCAGTATCATACCCAAA
>JAVXRV010000085.1:0-7984 GCA_036643515.1 Ruthenibacterium sp. | reverse complement strand
ACCATATATGGTGTCCGCGTGGGTTTGCACAAATTGGTGCGAACCCACGCGGCAAGGGCAGAGCCCTTGCCCTACAAAGCTCTTTTTATTTTGCCTCGGTTATGGTTTCATGAAAAGATGGCGGGGCAGGCCGCTGACGTAAATGGGCGTTAATTCCGCTTGAATGAGCGGAAATGCATAGTCTATAAATTCTTGCGTGACACCGAAGCCGTCTTGCGTAATCCATGTGCGCGGCACGAGTTTTTCTTGGTTGGCAATCGTGTGAATGTCGGCAAGCTCGGTGACGCAGACATACGGCTTTGTGGAGAGGCGGTGTAGCACGACCATTTCGCCGCTGCGCGCCTCGGCGGCTGCGGCAACGGCTGCGCCGCCCGCTTGGTGCGCCTCGGTGATGTCGGTGCGGCTTGCCATGTGCGCGGAGCAGCGCTGCAAGGTATTCAGCTCGATGGCACGCGTTTTACAGCCGAGGCGCTGCTTGATTTCTGCGGCAAGATATTGTGCGGTGCCCGCTAAATTTTTGTGCCCGAACACGTCGGCGGTGATGCCGCTGCGCGCTTCTTCGCAGACATAGTGCCCGTTTGCAAGGCGAATGCCTTCGGAAACGGCCACAACGAGATTGCTTTTATTCTTTTGCAGAGCGTCGACACGCGCGATAAACGCGTCCAGGTCGAACACGCATTCCGGCAGACAGATGATGTCAACGCCCGCGCAGTCGGGGCCTTTCGCGAGCGCTGCCGCGCCGGTCAGCCAACCGGCATTGCGCCCCATCACTTCGACAACGGTGACGCTTTTGAGGTTGTAGACGAGGCTGTCGCAGATGATTTCTTTCATGATGGTGCCGATGTATTTTGCGGCACTGCCAAAGCCGGGCGTGTGGTCGGTGACGGCCAAATCGTTGTCAATGGTTTTCGGCACGCCGATGCAACACAGAGGGCTGCCGGTTTTGGACGCCCAATCGCTCATTTTGCTGATGGTGTCCATGCTGTCGTTGCCGCCGATATAAATAAAACAGGCGATATCGAGCGACTGCAGAATGGAGAATAATTTTTCATACACCGCGTCGTTTTGCCCGATTTCCGGCAGCTTATAGCGGCAACTGCCGAGAAAAGAGGAGGGGGTACGCTTGAGCAATTCCATGTCGATGCCGTTGCCGATTTGCGTGGCAAGGTCAACATAGAGGGAATCAAGCAGCCCCTCTATGCCGTATTTCATGCCATAGATGGTGTCGTATCCGAGGCCTTTTGCGGTTTCGTACACACCCACAAGGCTTGCGTTGATGGCGGCTGTCGGCCCGCCGCTCTGCCCGACCATTACGTTTTTCATGCGAATCCTCCTAAAAGTTTTTCTTGTTCCTATTATACAAAAAAACGGCAGGAATGTACAGTATATTGCAATGCGATTGTGCCGCTATATTGACAGGCCTTACTAAAAATGTTAGAATAAGGCAATTTATAAAAATGAAAAGAGGGTGATTGCCATGCCGGAAAAAATGTATTTGCTGCTTTTCGCGCTTGTGCCCCTTGCCGCTTATTTCGCCTATTATACCCTCACGTCAAAAGGCAAAAAACGGCAACGACTTTGCCGAAAATTTGGCGCAGTACCGAGTGGAAGCTACCAAAGCGCAACGATTTCACTGTTTTGGGAGGCATACAGTGCGGCACATTTTTCATCTAAAAATGTGGATGCAATTACATGGAATGACCTTGATATGGATGTCATTTATGACCGCATCAACGCCTGTGAAACGACCATCGGACAAGATTATTTGTATGCAATGCTGCACGAAACGGATTTGCCGACGGACACGCTTTTGCAAAGAGAGCGGCTGATGACGGCGTTTGCAGATACAGAAACGCGATTGACGGCACAAATGCTGCTTGCAAAACTTGGAAAACGTATCAGCACGCGGCTTTCGATACTTTTGTTCGACATGGAGCGACAGATAATACCAAAGACGGGACAGCTGATTTTGTTTGCGATTTTGCCATGGGTGGGGTTGTTGCTGCTACCTTTTTCCGTGCAATTGGGGCTTTTTTGGATACTGTGCGGCATGATAAATAATGTGTACCAGTATTTTCAAATACGCAGGCGCAGTGAAAATGCAATGGAAACGACCGCCTATTTTCTGTCGGCCATTGCCTGTGCAAAAAAACTGGCAAAAGCGCTTGCAGTGACCTGTCCGACGCTTTCACAAAAATTGACGCAGAGCGTGCAACCGTTTCACGCTGTCGGCATGAGCGCACAGCTTCTGTCGGCCGGCGCACAGACGGACGCTGCGATGCTGATTGAAGCTGGCGGCATGGTGACGCTGCTGCCGATGGTGCAGTATGTGAAAACACAGCATATTTTGATGGAAAACCGCGCGGCCATGTTGAACGTTTATCGGCTGCTTGGAGAAACGGATGCGGCAATCAGCATACTTTCATATCGCGCGAGTGTGGAAACGTTTGTTGTACCGCAAAATACAGCGGAACACGGCGTGGCATGTACCGGCCTTGTGCATCCGTTGATTGCGCAAGCGGTGCCGAATGACGCGCATATAGCGTGTGACTGGCTGATTACCGGCTCGAATGCGTCCGGAAAATCGACCTTTATCAAGGCTGTGGCTGTCAATTTGATTTTGGCACAGACGGTTCACACCTGTACGGCACAGGCATTCGCCTTTGGCACTGCACCGGTGATGACCTCCATGGCGATTGCCGATAACATCATTGACGGCGAGAGCTATTTTGTGGCGGAAATTAAATCCATGCGCCGAATTGTGACGCTTGCGGACACAAATTGTGCGTGCTACTGTTTTATTGACGAGATTTTGAAAGGGACGAATACCGAGGAACGTGTGGCGGCGTCGATTGCCGTGCTTGAACATTTGGCCGGTACAAAAGCGCTTTGTGTGGCGGCGACACACGATATGGAGCTGCCGGATGCGCTTGGCACACACTATGAAAATTATCATTTTTGTGAGCAGATGACGCCGGACGGCATTGTGTTTGACTATAAGCTGAAAAATGATGTGTCAACAACGCGCAACGCGATTCGGCTTTTGGCGTACTATGATTTTCCGCAGGACATCATTGTGAAAGCGCGGCAATTGACGGGAGAAGCATCAAAATAATCGCAAAAACAAAAAAGCCGCGCCCGATGATGCATTTTCATCGGGCGCGGCTTGGTTTTTAATGGTGCATGTGCGATAAACACGCACATAGGATAAGCTTTTCAATGAACAAGTCCACCGACTTGTTTATTGTTTGCCTTTGAGGCTTTTCATGCGCAGGGCATGGTCGAGAATGCGTTTGCGAATGCGCAGGCTTTGGGGCGTGACTTCCAAAAGTTCGTCTTGCGCCAAAAATTCAAGGCTTTCTTCCAGACTGAATTTCGACACCGGAATGAGGCGCAATGCGTCATCACTGCCGGAGGCGCGGGTGTTGGAAAGATGTTTTGTTTTGCACACGTTGACGGTGATGTCTTCACCGGACGGGCTGTAACCGACGACCATGCCGCCGTATACTTTTTCGGCCGGAACGACAAGCATCGAGCCGCGTGCCTGTGCATTGAAAATGCCATAGGCAACGGCAACGCCGGTTTCAAAGCTGATTAAGCTGCCGGTGCTGCGGCCGGAAATTTCGCCGCGCCATTCGTCGTAACCGTCGAAAATGGTGTTCAAAATGCCTTCGCCGTGGGTGTCGGTTAAAAATTCGCTGCGATAACCGAACAGGCCGCGGGACGGAATGCGAAATTCAATACGCATGCGGGTTTCGCCGAGCGGCGCCATTTGGACAAGCTCGCCTTTGCGGCTGCCGAGTTTTTGCATGACGCTGCCTTGATATTCGAGTGGCACGTCGATGACAATGTGCTCCATCGGCTCAAGTTTTTTGCCGTTTTCTTCGTGCAAAAGCACTTTGGGCGGCGAAACTTGCAGCTCGTATCCCTCGCGGCGCATCGTTTCAATCAAGATGGATAAATGCATTTCACCGCGACCCATGACGCGGAAGCTCTCGCTTGTGGCGGAATCTTCCACTTTCAGCGCGACGTCTTTGAGCAATTCTTTGTGCAGACGGTCACGAATTTGACGGCTCGTGACAAATTTGCCCTCGCGTCCGGCGAATGGGCTGTCGTTGACGGCAAATGTCATTTCCACCGTGGGATCGTTGATTTTCATGAACGGCATGGCTTCAACCATGCCAGGCGTGCACAGCGTGTTGCCGATGCTGATGTCGGTGATGCCGCTGAACGCGACAATGTCGCCGGCGGGAGCGGATTCAATCGGTGTGCGACCGTTGGCTTCAAAGCTATATAATGCGGTGATACGACCTTTTTTGTATAAATCGTGGTCGTGGTAATCGCACACGACAATGTCTTGACCGACGCGCAATGTGCCGTTTTCTACGCGGCCGATGCCGATGCGGCCGACAAATTCGTTGTAGTCGACACTGGAGCAAAGCATGCCAAACGGTGCTTCGGGGTTGCCGACAGGCGGTTTGACATATTGCAGAATGGTTTTGAACAGCGGGGTGAGGTCGGTTCCTTCGACATCGGGGCTGTAACTGGCGGTGCCGGCGCGGCCGCTGCAGAACACCATCGGGCTGTCAAGCTGTTCGTCTGTGGCGCCGAGATCCATCAAAAGAAGCAAAATTTCGTCGATGACTTCTTTGATGCGCGCGTCGGGACGGTCGATTTTATTGACCGCGATGACGAGCGATAAATTCTGCTGCAACGCTTTTTGCAACACAAAACGTGTTTGCGGCATACAACCCTCGGCGGCATCTACAAGCAGAAGAACGCCGTTGACCATTTTCAAAACGCGTTCCACTTCACCGCCGAAATCAGCATGTCCCGGGGTGTCTACGATATTGATTTTAATGCCTTCATAATAAGTGCAGGCATTTTTGGCGAGAATGGTAATGCCACGTTCACGCTCAATGTCGCCGGAGTCCATGACGCGCTCGGCAACCTGCTGGTTGTCGCGGAATGCGCCACTCTGTTTCAGCATTTGGTCAACCAAAGTTGTTTTGCCATGGTCAACGTGGGCGATGATAGCGATATTGCGTAAGCTTTTTTGTTCCATAAAGGTAAGTCCCTCTTTAAATTAGTGTATAGTTGTCAGACATAATATTCTATAATAAATAGGCGGGTTTGTCAAGCTATATCGCATTTGGTGGCCTTTGGACGCTTTGTGCGAGAAAAAAGTGTGAGAAAAAACGAAAAAACACTTGCATTTTTGACGGGAATTTGATATGCTAATAAAGCTGTAAATGACATGCGGACAGTTAGCTCAGCTGGTAGAGCACCTGCTTGACGTGCAGGGGGTCAGGGATTCGAGTTCCTTACTGTCCACCAAAAAAGAAAAAGCGCGGAAATTTGTTTGAAAAAACGAGTTTTCGCGCTTTTTTGCAGCCTGTTTGACCCAAAAGCAGTCGTGACAAAAAGCATAATTTATGGTATACTATCTTATTATGTGTCTTTGAGGAAAGTGGGTGTGTACGTGCGTATTTTGGGCATTGACCCCGGCTATGCCATTGTGGGCTTCGGTACGCTGGATTATACGAAAAACCGCTTTACAACGCTGCAATATGGCGCTATCACCACAGAGGCACACACGGTGTTTGAGGATAGACTTTGCGAAGTGTATGACGATATGACGCAACTTTTGGAAAATACAAAGCCGGACGCGCTTGCGATAGAAACCTTGTTTTTTCAGAGCAACCAAAAAACCGTGATGGCGGTGGCCGAGGCACGCGGCGTGATTTTGTTGGCGGCGCGCAAAGCCAATGTGCCGATTTTTGAATATACGCCGTTGCAGGTGAAGCAGAGCGTGTCGGGGTATGGCAAGGCCACCAAAAAGCAGGTGCAGGAAATGACGAAAACCATTTTGCGACTGGAAAAAATCCCGAAACCGGACGACACGGCCGACGCGCTTGCCATGGCGATTTGCCACGCGTACAGTTATCGGTCAAAACAATATGGCATTGCGCTGACAAAACGGCAGCAAATGGGATATTACTAACGGCGAATAAAAGAAACACGAGGATTTTTCATGATTTATTGTCTGACGGGGAAGCTGCTTGAAAAAACAGCGAGCGAAGTGGTTATCAGCTGCGCGGGCGTGGGGTATCTGGTGCAGATTCCGTCGAGCACGGCGGGCGTGCTGCCGGCTTTGGGCGAAACGTGCACACTATACACGTATATGAATGTTACAGATAACGATGTATCGTTGTTTGGCTTTGCTGACAAAGAAAGCCAGATGATGTTTAAAATTTTGACGAGCGTGTCGGGCGTGGGGCCGAAAGCAGGCCTTGCCATTTTGAGCGTATTGCCGGCAGAACGCGTGGTGCTGGCGATTTCGGCGGGCGACCACAAGGCATTTACGGCGGCGAGCGGCGTGGGGCCGAAGCTTGGGCAGCGCATTGTGCTTGAACTGAAAGACAAAGTGGGCAAGGGCCTTGCGGGCGGCGTGTCTTTCGCGGACGTGAGCACGGCATCGGGCGCGGTGGCCGGCGGGAGTGTATCACAGGCGATTGCGGCACTTGCGAGCCTTGGCTATACAAGCAGCGAAGCCGCGCTTGCGGTGTCGAAACTGGACGCCAATTTGCCTGTACAGGAACTGATTCGTCTTGCGCTGCAAGGCATTGGAAAGGGAAGGTAAGCGATGGCACTCGAAACCGTAGATTTAAACGCGGCGGCGCGGCTTGTCAGCCCCGAACCTGAGCCGGAGGATTACGACAATGAATCGACACTGCGCCCGAAAACGCTTGAGGAATATGTCGGGCAGGTAAAAGTAAAAGAGAATTTGAAGGTTTATTTGCAGGCGGCAAAAATGCGCGGTGAACCGCTTGACCATCTGCTGTTATACGGCCCGCCGGGACTTGGCAAAACGACGCTTGCGTGCATTGTGGCGCGTGAAATGGGCGTGCAAATTCGCATTACGAGCGGCCCTGCCATTGAAAAACCCGGCGATTTGGCCGCGCTTTTGACCAATTTGCAAGAGGGCGACGTGCTGTTTATCGATGAAATTCATCGCCTGTCGCGGCAGGTGGAGGAAGTTTTGTATCCGGCGCTTGAAGATTATGCGCTTGATATCATGATTGGCAAAGGGCCGTCGGCACAGAGCATTCGCATCAATTTGCCGCACTTTACGCTGATTGGCGCGACAACGCGGGCGGGGCAGCTTTCAAGCCCTTTGCGCGACCGGTTTGGCGTGCTGCTGAAACTGGAGCTGTATACGCCGCAGGAACTGGCAACGATTATCAGTCGGTCGGCCAATATTTTGGAGATGCCTTGCACGGCGGACGGCGCGGCGGCGATGGCAATTTGCAGCCGCGGTACGCCGCGTGTGGCGAACCGACTGCTCAAGCGCGTGCGCGATTTTGCCACCGTGATGGGCAACGGCACGATTGACAAAGAGGCCGCCAATTTGGCGCTGAAACGCATGGATATCGATGATATGGGGCTGGACGAGCTTGACCGCAGTTTGTTGCGTGCGATTATTGAAATGTATGGTGGCGGCCCTGTGGGACTTGACACATTGGGCGCGGCGCTCGGCGAAGAAAGCGTGACGCTTGAAGATGTGTGTGAGCCGTATTTGATGCAGCTTGGCTTTTTGACGCGCACGCCGCGCGGGCGATGCGTGACGAAATATGCGTATGCGCATTTGGGATTGCAAACGCCGGCAGAGGCGGAGGAAAAAATGGCACAGCAGACTTTGGCGGATTATGGCGGATAGGGTGCGGCAGTTTGCGAAAACCCTTGCCGCATTACAAAAGCGCCAATTTGTGCAACCGTGCGCGGGCGGGGCAGAGCCGTCCCTACGCTATGTGATTGTGCATCGGCCTATGGGCGACACACAGAATCGCTCCGCGAGGGGAATATAGCAGTGTCACGGACTGTAAAAAGCACCCATCTTTCGAAAACTGCAATCGCCTATGGGCGGCACACAGAATCGCCCTGCGCGGGGAATAGAGCAGTGTCACAAACTGTAAAAAGCATC
>JAVXRV010000084.1:0-8273 GCA_036643515.1 Ruthenibacterium sp. | reverse complement strand
CATCGACACGGCGCCGAGGCTTTTGTAAAAATCTTGGCTGGGTGTGTTCCAATTGAGGCAGCACCATTCCATACGTCCGCAGTTTTCAGCCACGGCAATTTTAAAAAGGGCGGTAATCAGTTTTTTGCCATACCCTTGGGCGCGATGTTCCGGCAGCAAATACAAATCTTCCAGATAAAGGCCTTTTGTGCCGATGAACGTGGAATAATTGTAAAAATAAAGCGCAAAACCGACGGGTTTCTCCCCTTCAAACGCGAGAATGCAGTGGGTGATTTTTTCGTCAAACATCGCGTGCGCAACGCTTTCTTCGGTGGCAATCACGTCGTCGCTCATTTTTTCATAGGCGGCAATGCCGCGGATAAAGTTTAAAATAACAGGCACGTCCTCGCGCACCGCTTTGCGAATGGTAAAGTTTGGCATGAGTTGTTCTCCGTTTCAACTATTTATTTTAGACATGAAAAGCGGCGGGATGCCTGCATCCCGCCGTGTTTTTTGTCGCTTAAAGTTACAGCACAATTTTTTTCGGGGAATAGGTTTTGACGGCGGCGGCGTTTTCGGTGACCGCTAATTTTTCGCCGCCCGCGAGCACTGTGGCGTCAAACTTTTCGTTGTTGACGGCGCTGTCGATGGCCGTTTTATAGTTTTCAAAATCGGCATCATCGGCATAGTTGGCAATTTTTTGAAAAACGAGAGGCATGTCATACATTTCATATTGACCGACTTCGTCTGTTTTGGCCGCCATCACAAGGGCTACAAATTCGGGCGGATAGCTTGCGGTGCCGTCGGGGCTGACAAAGGCGGTAGAATAATACTGCGAAAGATTTTCGGCGGCATATTCCTGTCCGCATAATTTGAGCACTTTTTTAATCGATTCTTCGGCCAATTTATCAAAATCGCCTTTGTTTGCAAGCGCTTTTTGCAGCGCATCGCTCTCGGCTTTAATTTTGGTGAGCGTGGCCTCGTCCACCGCTTTGCCGGCGGCGTCTGTGGTGGGCAGCACCAGCGTTTTCACATGGCTGTAATGCGCGTCCATATAGGCCATGCCATCTTTGTTTGACACTTTATTTTTTTCGTTGTAAGCCGTGAAAAGCTGTTGATATTTTGCCTCGGAGAGATAGTATGCGCGATAGCTTTCTTTGCCGATGCCGTTGTCGGCCAGCATTTTGCTGTTGGCCTCATAGTTTTTATCAACCTGCGTGTCGTGGGTTGCCTGTTCTTCTTTGGTGAACGAAAGACCGGCGGCGTCAAATTCTTTGTTGAGATAGCAATAACGACGCACGCCCTCGATGGTTTTGTTGTGAATCCATTCTGTGGCGGGCACGCCCTCGATGTCGGCTTTCAGCACGTCTTTTGTATCTGTGGTTTTGGCGGCCGCGTCGCTGTATGCCTGCATCTGTTCCATGAGATACACGCCGGCGGGAATGTCTTCACCATCTACCGTGAGCACCGTGGCCGGCGTTTTGAAGCTACAGCCCGTAAGAGCCGTGCCGAGTAGCGCCGCGCACAGCGTCAGCGCAAGAGTTTTTGATTGTTTCAAAAGTTTAAACCTCCAAAGGGCTGCAAGCGCCCATTATTTTGTTACAGTTCTGTCATAAACACTTGTTCATTATACCGTTTTATTCGCTGCTTGGCAAGTAAATTTTATCATTTTGCAGCATTTTGTCAAAGACAAGGTTCATGACATCGAGCGGCTTTTCTCCCGGCAAGATGCGCACAGACAAATACGGCTTGCCGGACGCATTGACAAGCAGGCGGCGGCCCATGTCTTTTAAGAGCGGTTTCAAGGTGGCAAGTTCGAGTTTGTCGGAATACAAAATGACCGTGTCGTTGCGCTGATTGATTTCGTAAATGCCGAGCGAGGCCGCCACCACGCGAATGAGGCTGATGTCAATAAGCCCCGTGACGCTTTTCGGTACATCGCCGTAGCGGTCAATCAGTTCGTCGAGCACGTCGCTTGCGTCCGCCTTGCTTTCGATGGCAGCAATGCGCTTATACGCTTCAATGCGGCCGGCGGCGTCCTCAATATAATCTTCGGGGATATAGGCATCCACCGTGATGTCGATGAGGCAGTCGCTTTTGTCGGCGGCAGGCATTTCGCCTTTTGCAAGTGAAACGGCCTGATTCAACAGCTTGACGTACATTTCATAGCCGACGGCCTCCATATGCCCATGCTGACTTTGCCCAAGCAAGTTGCCCGCGCCGCGAATTTGCAAATCGCGCATGGCGATGCGAAAGCCGCTGCCGAAGCTTGTAAATTCCCGAATGGCCGAAAGGCGCTTCGCCGCGATGTCCGTGAGCACTTTATCGCGCTTGAACGTGAAATATGCATAGGCTTTGCGTCCGCTGCGCCCGACACGTCCGCGCAATTGATAGAGCTGTGCAAGACCCATGCGGTCGGCATCTTCAATCACAAGCGTGTTGCAGTTGCGCACATCGACGCCGGTTTCAATCAGCGTGGTGCAGACCAAAATGTCAATTTCGCCGTCCATGAGCTGCTGCCACACGCGGGAGAGCGCTTCCTCATCCATGCGGCCATGTGCCGTGCCGATGCGTGCATCGGGCAGCGCTGCGCCAAGTTTTGCGGCGCAGCGGTCGATTGTGTCAATGCGATTGTGCAAATAATATGCCTGTCCGCCGCGCGCAAGCTCTTTTTTAAGCGCCTCTGCAATGACAACGTCGTCGTGTTCGAGCACATAAGTTTCGATGGGTTTGCGCTCAAACGGCGGCTGTTCAATCGTGCTCATGTCGCGCAGGCCGCTCATGGCCATGTTCAGTGTGCGCGGAATGGGCGTGGCCGACAGCGTGAGCATATCGACGCCGAGAAATGTTTGTTTGAGGCTCTCTTTGTGTTTGACGCCGAACCGCTGTTCTTCGTCGATAATCACAAGACCCAAATCGTGAAAATGAATGTCTTTTTGCAGCAGACGATGCGTGCCGACAACGAGGTCAACCGTGCCGTTTGCAAGACCTTTGACGGTCGCTTTTTGCTGTGTGGGCGTGCGAAAACGCGAGAGCAGACCAATTTTAATCGGGAATGCCTCCATGCGTGAGAGCATCGTGTTGTAGTGTTGCCATGCCAAAATGGTGGTTGGCACAAGCACGGCACACTGCTTGCCGCCCATGATGCATTTAAAGGCGGCACGCAGCGCCACCTCGGTTTTGCCGACGCCGACGTCCCCGCACAAAAGCCTGTCCATCGGGCGGGCGCGCTCCATGTCCTTTTTGATTTCGGCGGTACTCGTGAGTTGGTCGGCCGTTTCGTCGTATTCAAAGCGCGTTTCAAAATCACGCTGCCATTCACTGTCCTCCGGAAACGGGAATCCCTTTGCCTGTTCGCGCTTGGCGTACAGTTCAATGAGTTCCTGCGCCATCTCTTGTGTGGCTTTGCGCACGCGACTTTTGGTTTTTACCCACGCATCACCGCCAAGTTTCGAGAGTTTCACATGCTCGCCGTCGCCGGGCGCGGTGTAGCGGCTGATTAAATCGAGCTGCGTGACCGGCACATACAGCGTGTCGGCTTTGTCGTATTGAATTTTGATGTAATCTTTGACGACACCTTGTAAATCAAGGCGTTTGATGCCCGCATACACGCCGATACCGTGGTTTTGATGCACGACGTAATCGCCGGGTGTGATGTCGGTGAGGCTGGAAAGGCCTTTGCTTTTCGCCTTGACTTTCGGTGGTGCGACGGCATTGTGACGGCGGCTCGAAATCATGGCAAACTGTGCAAACGGATAGTCGACACCCGCGTTGAGGTGCCCCTCCACCACGGCAATAGTGCCCGCGGCAATCGTTGCGGGCGGCTTGTGGTAGGCGATGGCCGCGTAGCCGGCGGCGGTTAAATCCCGCGCGAGCGCCGTGGCGGCACGCTGTGTACCGGCAAGGACGGCAACGGCATATTTTTGTTCCATGAACGACGTTAAATCGTCACATAGCGTGCTCACTTCTCCTGACCACGGCGGCAGACTGTGCGCGGTGACGCTGATGGTGTCAGCGAGCCTTAAATCTGGAATCGTGCGGGCAAAATTTTCGCTCACGATACTGGTATTTTGCTCCGTCTGCTGCCACAAATAGGGCAAATCGGCGTAAAAACTTGTGATTTCCGGCGCAAGCACGCCACTTTCAAGCAATGCTTTCACTTCTTCGCCAAACCGGAATGCCAATGCTTTTTCGGCTTCGCGCAAAGCGCTCGGCTCGTTTAAAAAGACAATCGGATGGTCAAGATGTTCAAAAATGGTGGCGAATTTCGGGTAGCGCAATGCGATGTATTTGTCCATCGTGACGGGCATTGTGCCGGCATCAAGCGCGTTCAAATCGGCCTCCATGGCCTCGGCGAGTGCCGCGCGGTGGGCGGGTTTTGCTTTGCCGAGCGCACTGCGCAGCTGTGCGGCGGTTTCGGCAACATCGCCAAACAGCACCTCACGCGCGGGCGAGAGATAGATTTTTTTGGCGGCGGATTCGCGCCGCTGGCTCACGAGGTCAAACGTGTTGATGGTGTCGATTTCATCGCCCCAAAACTCGACACGATGCGGATTTTCCATATCGGGCGCGAAAATATCCACAAGATTGCCGCGCACAGAAAACTGTCCCGGCCCATCCACCTGAAAACGGCGATGATAGCCCGCGTCAAAAAGCTTTTGCACCAATGCTTCGAGTTTGATGTGCATACCCCATTTGAGCGTGAGCGTATTTGCGATAAATTCGGCTTTCGGCACGGTGTGCTGTAATGCGGCCTCAATCGGTACACAAACGGCCTGCGTGCGGCCGCCCGCAAGGTTGCCAAGGACGGCAAGACGGCGGTATTCGTACTCGTGATTTTGTCCCTCCACGGGACGCAACACAAAATCGCGCGGCGGAAACACCTCGCCTTTTTGCCCGAGTATCGTGATATCTTCGGCAAAGCGGGTGGCGTCTGCCTCGCCCGCACAGAGAATCAACGCCGCGCGGCCGGTGTCTTCACACAAGGCGGCCAAAATTTGAGCGCGGGCAACCGGCGGCACGCCAAAAAGCGCCACCACCGCGGGGACTCCCCCATCAATGCCGGCCAAAAGATGCTGATATTCGCTTGTTTTTTTGAGTGCGTTTGTAAACATAAATTTCCCAGTAGGCAAGCCTGTGCGGCCGCCCATGCATATCTTTAAATTATTTTTGCGCAGATTTTACCGCGGCATCAGCGCATAGACGAAAAACCAAAGCGCATACGCAATTTCACCCAGTAAAAGCACGCAGGCGAGGACAAGAGGTCCTTCGCGATAAAGATGGTTTTCGGTGGCGGGCGTGTGTTTGATGTGCGAAATGCCAAAACAAATCGAGGCAATGCCACACAAGAGAAACACAATCGGTATCACGGTCATGGTCAGTGCAAGCCCCAAAATAATGACAGATTCGGTGAGTGTTTCGTCCAGAAACGCGAGGCTTTCGCCCGGCATCATCAAAAACAAAACGGTGAACAATGCCCACAGCGGCATGATGATTGTGAAGCGCAAGGTGCGGCGAAAGGTTTTGGCAAGCCATTTTTCAGGGTGCAAACAAAACACAAATGCCGTGAGCAAGCACCAGACAAGCGCCGTTGCACAAATGGCGAGCAGTGGAAAACTGACAAGCGCGAGCACACTCGGAAACTGCCAAAAATAAAGAAGCCCGCCGGTGCAGACAATTGCGAGAATGAGCGACGCGATGAGATAATTGCGCTTTGTGTGTGAATTAGCCATTGTAAGCACTCATAGCTCTGTCGAGCTGTCCTTTCATGATAAGCACCGCGGCGGCGCAAATATCGTCGTAACGCGCCGCGATTTCTTTTTTTTCAGTCTGCGTGAATCGGCTGAGCACCCAGTCGGCGAGGTCATAATCGGGATGCGGTTTTTCGCCCACGCCGATTTTGATGCGCGGAAAATCCATTCCGATGTGGTTGATGATGCTTTTGATGCCGTTGTGCCCGCCCGCACTGCCTGTTTTGCGCAGACGAATTTTGCCCGGCGGCAGCGAAATATCATCAAAAAGCACGATGATGCGTTCCGGCGGAATTTTGTAGAAATCAGCCGCTTTGTGCACGGCTGTGCCGGAAAGATTCATAAAAGTTTGCGGTTTTACGAGCAACACTTTAAATTCGCCGACCGTTCCGCTGCCGGTGAGCGCGTCGAATCGCGCTTTTGTGAGGCGAATGCCCCACGTTTGCGCAAGATAATCCAGTGCGCAAAAGCCGGTGTTGTGGCGGGTGCCGTCGTATTTTTCGCCGGGATTGCCAAGGCCGACGATGAGATAATCAATGGACTGGTTGAATAGCATGGTGTTCTCCGTTTGTTTCAGATTACTTTATCAAGAAAAATCGCGCCATATGACGCACTTTCTACACAAACAATGTGCTGACCGGTTTATCACTGTAAATGCGTGCCACCGCTTCTGCAAGCATCGGCGCGACGCTTAGAATTTTGATTTTGTCGATTCTCTTTTCCTCCGGCAATAAAATGGTGTCGAGCAAAACCACTTCTTGCAGCGCACTGTTTTGAATGCGTTCGACAGCCGGACCGGACAATACCGCGTGCGTGGCACATGCCGACACGCTTTTTGCGCCGCGCGCCGCGATGGCGGCGGCCGCGTTGCACAGCGTACCCGCCGTATCAATCATGTCATCGACAATCACAACGTCTTTTCCGTCAATATCACCGATAATATTCATCACTTCGCTGACGTTTGCACGCGAGCGGCGCTTGTCCACAATCGCAAGCGGCACGTCAAGACGTTCCGCAAACGTGCGCGCGCGGCCAACACTGCCAAGGTCGGGTGACATCACCACGACATTTTCTTTATAACTTGCGATTTTACGTTCAAAATATGGCATTAAAATGGGCGCGCCATACATATGATCCACAGGAACATCAAAAAATCCTTGAATCTGCGCCGCATGTAAATCCATCGTCAGCACGCGGTCTGCACCGGCGGCGACAATCAAATCGGCCACGAGTTTTGCGGTAATCGGGTCACGCGCGTGGTTTTTTCGGTCTTGCCTTGCATAGCCGTAATACGGCATCACGGCCGTGATGCGCCCGGCGGACGCCCGCCGAAACGCGTCGAGCATAATCAGCATTTCCATCAGATTGTTGTTGACGGGGCTTGCCGTGCTCTGCACCAAATATACGTCACTGCCGCGCACCGACTCTTGAATGTTCACTTGAATTTCGCCGTCGCTGAACACGCCCACTTCGCTGCGCCCCATGCTGACCCCAAGGCGTTCCGCCATCGCAACTGCAAGCTTTTTGTTGGAATTGCCCGCGAAAATTTTGATGTCTTTTCCATGCAAATTCATGTCGCATTCTCCTTTTTCTGTTGTCAATGATGTCACTTTACACAGACATTGTGTTTTAATCCTATTGTTATTGTAAAGACAAACCCATTGTTTTGCAAGGGAAAGATGATTTTTGCGGCAAAATTTTGAAAAAAGAGCGCAAAATATGAAATATCGCTTTCATTTAAGGTGTAGGTTTGGTATAATGATTTGTGCAAATGAACAAAAAATTTGTTTATGCGTGCACAAGCAATCGTTTTGTAGAGTGTGCAAAAAATTTTGGAGGTAGAGAAATTTGAATCACAAGTATGTTTACCTGTTTTCCGAGGGAAACGGCACCATGCGCGAACTTCTTGGAGGCAAGGGCGCTAACCTTGCCGAAATGACAAAACTTGGCATGCCTGTTCCACAGGGCTTCACTGTCAGCACCGAGGCCTGCACCCAGTATTATGCCGATGATCGCCAAATTAACGACGACATCAAAGCACAGATTTTTACCGGCATGAAAGAAATGGAAAAAATCACCGGCAAAAACTTCGGTGACGCGAAAAATCCGCTGCTGGTTTCTGTGCGTTCGGGCGCACGCGCATCCATGCCCGGCATGATGGACACCATCTTAAACCTTGGCCTCAACGACGAAGTGGTCGAGGGCCTTGCCGCATTTACCGGCAATGCGCGTTTTGCCTATGACAGCTATCGCCGCTTTGTGCAAATGTACAGCGACGTCGTCATGGAAATGAGCAAAACCGAATTTGAAAAACTGATTGACGCTGCCAAAGAAGCCAAAGGTGTCGCCCTTGACACCGGCCTTGATGCAGACGATTTAAAAGTGCTTGTGCAGAAATTTAAAGCGCTTTACAAAGAAAAAATGGGCAGCGATTTCCCGTCAGAGCCTGCCGACCAATTGATGGGCGCTGTGAAAGCAGTGTTCCGCAGTTGGGACAATCCCCGCGCAAATACCTATCGCCGCATGAACGAAATTCCGTATGAC
>JAVXRV010000083.1:0-8333 GCA_036643515.1 Ruthenibacterium sp. | reverse complement strand
TGCGAATGTCATCAAGACACCGCGCACACTGTGCCAAAACTGCGACCGGAATTTCGATGTCCAGTTTCATCACACTGCCTTCAAGCGTGGCCGTAAACCGTGCTTCTACGGGGTTTTCCACGGTATAGCCGGGGAAATCTTCCGCAGATAAATCCATGCTTTCTGTGGTGTGAATGGGTGCGTCGTAGGTTGCGAAAACTTTTTTTAAATCAAACAGCATTGGGTACTCCTCAAACGGTTGCTTAGCTATTATACCTGTAAACAAGCGGATTGTCAATACAATCTGCACAAATAATTTTGATGAATTACACAGAAAATACAGGGGCGCTTTACACACCCCTGTATTTAAACCTTGTGTATTACAAATATTTACGAACGCTATCGGGCAATGCAGCCTCGTCCGAAGAAACCGTAACAATCAGTTTTACGCCTTCGCCGGAAAGTATATCCAATTTCGCAAGCAGTGTGCCAAGGCCGTCAAGGTCATGGTCGCCGAGTTTCAAAACGCCGTCAATATACACTTCAACGATGTCATAGTTGCCCGCTAAAATGCCGGCCACAAAGCCATACAGCATATCATAGTTGCCTATTTTATACTCGTCTACATCTATTAAACGCGCTGCGTGGTCAATATCATAGGTAAGCTTCATCGATTTTTCGATGCAAACAATATTGCCGGGAGTGGTTTTTGCGGATTCATTGATTTGGTCAATCATTTTTTTCGTTTTGCCGGAGCCTTTGCCGCCAACAATCAAACTAATCATAGGAATAGCCTCCTTTATTTTTACACCATCCGGTGCGGTTAACGTAATTTTTCTTCCAGCATCGCTTTTTCAGCTTCATAGCCGGGTTTGCCAAGCAGTGCAAACATGTTCTTTTTATAGCTTTCTACGCCGGGCTGATTGAACGGATTGACACCGAGCATATAGCCGGAAATGGCGCAGGCTTTTTCGAAAAAGTAAATCAGATAGCCGAGCGAATGCTCTGACAGGCTGTCTACTTCAAGGATGATATTGGGCACGCCGCCGTCTGTATGGGCAAGAATGGTGCCCTCCATGGCTTTGCGGTTGACGATGCTCATGTTTTGGCCGGCCAAAAAGTTGAGACCGTCAAAATTTTCGGCACTGTTTTCAATGAACATTTCCGTCTGCGGTTTTTGGATGTCCACCACGGTTTCGAACATGATGCGTGCGCCGTCTTGTACAAATTGCCCCATGGAATGCAGGTCGGTGGAAAAAATCACGCTCGTCGGCATAATGCCCTTTTGGTCTTTGCCCTCGCTCTCGCCGAACAGCTGTTTGTACCACTCGTTCATCATGGTGAAATTCGGCTCATAGCACGCGAGCAGTTCCACACTTTTGCCCTTGCGATAGAGGATATTGCGCGCGGCGGCATAGCGGTAACAATCGTTCTTTTCGTCGCACACGGCAAGCTCTTTGCGCGCGTCTGCCGCGCCGAGCATGAGGGCATCAATATCACAGCCGGCCGCGGCAATCGGGAGCAAACCAACGGCTGTAAGTACAGAATAACGGCCGCCCACATCATCGGGCACCACAAAGGTTTCATAGCCTTCGCGGGTGGCAAGCTCTTTCAGCGTGCCGCGGGCTTTATCTGTTGTGGCATAGATGCGACCTTTTGCGCCGTCTTTGCCATATTTTTTCTCAAGCAGTTCTTTGAACACACGAAAAGCAACAGCCGGCTCTGTGGTTGTGCCGGATTTTGAAATAATATTGACGGAAACGTCTTTTCCCTCGCAAATGGCAAGCACATCCATCAAATAAGTGGAGCTGATGGAGTTGCCCACATAGAAAATTTGCGGTGTTTTTTTGCAGGTGGAATTGTAAAGTGTGCCTTTGAGCGCCTCAATGGCCGCACGTGCACCAAGATAGCTGCCACCGATGCCGATGACGATTAAAATATCGCTGTCACCTTGAATTTTTGCGGCCGCTTTTTTGATGCGGGCAAATTCTTCTTTGTCATAGTCTACCGGCAAATCCACCCAGCCGAGAAAATCGCTGCCCGGGCCTTGTTTTGTTTCGAGTAAATCATGCGCCAGTTTGACCTGCGGAAACGCAGATGCAAACTCAGTTTCGGCCACATACTTTGAGAGATGTTTGCTATTCATTTTTACACTCATGTAAATGCCTCCGATACATTTTGTGAAATAGTTTTCCTATCTCTAAATATATAGTACCGAGGGCAACCTGTCAAGACAAGATATGTGAATTTTATTGTTTTCTACAAAGTAAGCAGTGCTTTTGTGAGAAGTGACAGTGCTCCTTTAAAATCAATTTTCAAAATTGCATTTTTTACGATGACCGGATAGGTTGCAAGACTTTCGTTTTCCAGTGACAGCGTCACGCGTCCAATCTCTGTGCCCGCCGCAAGCGGCGCATTCAGATTTTTGGGCAGTTCGGCTGTCGCGTGCAAAGTTTTGCCCTCTCCTTTGCGCATCAATATTTTTTGCGACATTGCGTAGGAAAGCTCTGCGGTCTGTGCGATGCCATGCGTGACGGCAAGCTGTGCCGGCGCACGGTCAAGAGGCGGAAATGCGGCAATTTCATACGTGGCAAAGCCATAATCGAGCAATGTGGTGGCTGCCAGAAAGCGCTCTTTTCCCGACGCTGAACCGAGAACCACCGCAAGCAAGCCCATGTCATCGCGCACGGCGCTTGCCGCAATACACACACCGGCGTTGTTTGTGGTGCCTGTTTTGAGGCCGGTGATGCCTGTGTAGCTTTTGAGCAATTTATTCGTGTTGGTAAGCTGTGTTGCGCCGCCGCGCAAAGTGTCCATCCAAATGCCCGAATATTCGAGAATTTTCGGGTGCCGCAAAAGCGCTTGCGACATGAGCGCCACATCGCGTGCACTTGAATAATGATTCGGCTCGTCAAGGCCGCAGGCGTTGACAAAATGACTGTGCATCATGCCGAGTTCTTTGGCACGCGCGTTCATCATCTCTGCAAAAATAGGCTCTGAGCCGCCCACAAATTCGGCCACAGCCACGGCCGCATCGTTGGCCGAACACACGCAAATCGCTTTCACCAGTTCGTCAAGTGTAAACTGTTCGCCCGGCTCAAGCCAAATTTGGCTGCCGCCCCTCTCATATGCATGCGTTGAAATGGGCACGATGTCGGCCATGGCAATATTTCCGGCCTCCACCGCCTCCAGTGTCAACAATAGCGTCATCACTTTGGTGATGGACGCCACAGGCACCTCGGCATCCGGTCCTTTTTCATATAAAATTTCTCCGGTGTCAAGCGATACAAGCACTGCCGTGCGGCACGGCACATCCATTTGCGGCAACGTTATGCGCGCAGTTCCGCCCTCAGCGGCAAATGCGGGCGTGGCAAAAAAGCAAAGCGTCATTGCCGCAAACAGCAGCACCGCCCAAAAACGTTTTTGCATTGCGGATTGTAACATCATCAAGTCCTCCTTCTATTTTGCGGCCTTTCTCTGATTATATGTGCGTGCGGCCGACAATATCTTTTTTACTTGTGATTTGCGGATAATTTTTGTATAATAAAGAAGATAAAATAAAATGAGGTGTCTTTTTTGAACGTTGCTTTTTATACGCTTGGCTGTAAAGTGAACCAGAACGAAACCGGTGCACTGGCACAGCTTTTTTGTGAAAACGGCTTTTCGCCCGTGCAAGACGGCGAAACCGCCGATGTATATATTGTAAATAGCTGCACGGTCACCGCCGGCGGTGACCGCAAAAGCCGTCAGTGGCTGCGCCGTGCAAAACGCGAAAATCCGCACGCCGTCACGGTGTTGACCGGCTGTTTTCCGCAGGCTTTTCCGGACGAGGCGCTACTTGTCACCGAAGCCGATATCATCACCGGCTCCAACGCGCGGCATCATATTTTGGCGGACGTTTTGCAGTTTATGCAAGACGGCGAAAGAATCATTGACATTGTGCCGCATGAAAAGGCAGAACTGTTTGAAGAATTGCCCATGGAGAGCCTTGCGGGACACACGCGCGCTTTCATGAAAATTGAGGACGGCTGCAACCGTCAATGTGCCTATTGCGTCATTCCGCGCGCACGCGGCAATGTGCGCTCACGCAGCGAAAGCAGCATCTTAAAAGAGCTGTCTGCGCTCGTGAGTGCCGGATATGCCGAGGTGGTGTTGTCGGGCATTAACTTATCAAGCTACGGCAAAGATACCCATACTTCACTCGCTGAAATTGTCGAAAAAGCCGCCTTAGTGCCGGGCATTGAGCGCATTCGCCTCGGCAGTTTAGAGCCGGATTTGATGGACGACGCTTGCATCGCACGTCTTGCAAACGTGCCAAAACTCTGTCCGCAGTTTCATTTGGCCTTACAAAGCGGCTGTGATGCAACCTTGCGTGGCATGCGGCGCATCTATAACACTGCGCAATATCGCGTGATTGTGGATAAAATGCGCGTTGCGTTTCCGTCTGCGACTTTCACCACTGATGTGATTGTCGGCTTTCCCGGCGAAACGCAGGCCGATTTTGAGGCGAGTGTCGCGTTTGTCAAGTCCATCGGCTTTTTGAAAGTGCATGTGTTCAGTTATTCGCGCCGCGCCGGCACACCGGCCTATGATATGCCGAATCAAGTGGACGAAAACGAAAAAGCAATCCGCAGCCATGCACTGCAACACGCGGCAGACGCCGTGCGCGCCGAAATCATCGCCAAAATGCAAGGGCATTCGGCAGAAATTTTACTGGAAACACCGATTAACAGCACCGTTTTCACCGGCTACACCACCACCTATGTGCCTGTGCTTTTGTCTGCGCCCGAACACAAAGCGGGCGATATTGTAAGTGCGGTTCTCGGCACATTTGACGGCGAACGATGTGCGGCAACTTTAAAAGATTGATACAACACAAAACGGCGTCGGATTTCAAAATCCGACGCCGTTTTGATGTAGAAAATATTAGGCAGCCTGTTTTTTTGTTTCGTCTTGCTTGCTCACTGCCATTTGCAGCCTGCCGTTTGCGTCAAGATATGCAAGACAGCTTCCGTCATAATCTGTGCGATAAATCGCCGCATCCACCGCGTGCAAGGCTGACAGCGTGCGTTTGTGCGGGTGTCCGTAGTCGTTGTCAAGCCCGCAGCTCACAACGGCGATGTCGGGGTCAATTTCTTCCACCCACGCAAGCCAGTTGGAGTTGCTCGAGCCGTGATGTGCCACTTTATAAAGATT
The DNA here is from genome assembly GCA_036643515.1 of Ruthenibacterium sp. GTDB lineage: Bacteria > Bacillota > Clostridia > Oscillospirales > Ruminococcaceae > Ruthenibacterium. The sequence continues at coordinate 3,158 of JAVXRV010000083.1, read as the reverse complement.
GGCCGAGAGCTTCGCCTTGGAATCCATCAAATCCGCTTCTTCTTGGTACGACGCATCGCCACAGGATAAAAAGCGCATATCTTTCGCCGTAAACATCGTGATGACACAGATGTCATTGTATTCGTCCTCTGTTTCAATGCCGGCAGAAAGCACTTCAAATACGCCATTGCCAAGCGCATAGGTATCCCCTGCTTTTGCCGTCGCCGTCGGTATTTTCAGCCGCTTGATGGTGCTGAGCACCGAAGTTGCGGTATAGCCCGTCAATGGCGGCGCTTTTGAAAAATCGGGCAGCAAAACCTGTTTTACGCGATAGCGTTTGAGCACCGCCTCCATACCGCCAATATGGTCGGTATGCGGGTGTGTCATCACCAGCAAATCGATGGTTTTCACACCGACTTTGTCGAGATAATCAAGCAGTTCAATCTGCGCGGTGAAATCTCCCGCATCAATGAGCGCAAATTTTCCGTCTTGCTCCACAAGCGTGGCATCTGCCTGTCCGACATCAATAAAATGCACTTTTGTCGCCGTGCCCGCACTGTCTGCCATTGTGTGCGGCGCGGTGGAAAGGCCTGCCTTTCGGTATAAATCCTGCCATGTGGGCAATGGGCCGCCGAGCGCCTCGCTGAGCGTCACGACCACTGCCGCAAGCATGGCAAGCAAAAAGGCGGCATTCAGCGTCCACTTGAAAAAATGTTTTATTTTCGTTTGGAACGAGGTTTTTGGGCGGTATTTCCTGTTTTTGGCCACGTTTTTGCTCCTTTATGTGGGGTTAAAACATTTTTTGCCACAAACGGCTGTGCGGCGGCACTTTTGCGCACGTTTTCACTCGGTTTTTGTGCTTGCGTATGTGCGCCGGGCGCGAGATGCGGAATTAAATCCTCGCGGTGTGTCAGCAAGAGAGCTTTGTGCACGCGCGGGGTGTTTTTAGGGTCGTAATATTGCAATAATGCACGTTGCATGGCTTTTTCTTCGCTCTGTTTTGCCACATACACCGGCTTTAACGTATAGGGGTCAAGCTCCGTGTAAAACATACAGGTGGACACCGTGCCGGGCGTCGGGTAAAAATCTTGCACCTGTTCGGGGCGAATTTTATTTTGATACAGATACTCTGCCAAAATGACGGCATCATTTAATGTGCTGCCCGGATGGCTGCTCATCAAATACGGCACAAGATACTGCTTTTTGCCGGCCTGTTTGGTCAATTCATAAAAGCGTTTTGAAAATTGATTGTATGCGCTGATGGGCGGCTTGCCCATATAAGCCAGTGTTTGCGGTGCACAATGCTCGGGCGCCACTTTGAGCTGCCCGCTGATATGATACTGCACAAGTTCGCGGAAAAAGCTTTCGTCGGGGTCTTTCATCAAATAATCATAGCGGATGCCGCTGCGGATAAATACTTTTTTGACACCCGGCAAAGTGCGCAAACGGCGCAAAATTTTGAGATAATCGTCATGATCCACCATCAATTTGTTGCAGGGCGATGGTGCAAGGCAATGTTTTCCGCCGCTGCACATGCCTTTTTTCATCTGTTCTTTACAGCTTGGCAACCGAAAATTTGCCGTTGGGCCGCCCACATCGTGAATATAGCCTTTAAATCCTTTCGCGTGCGTCATCATTTCGCCCTCGGCCACAATGCTGTCGGCACTGCGTGACGTCACCCGTCGGCCTTGGTGCAGCGTGATGGCGCAAAAATTACAGCCGCCGAAACAGCCGCGGTTTTGAATGATGGAAAACTCCACTTCTTCAATGGCCGGCACACCGCCAAGCGCCTCATAAGACGGATGATAGCGCCGCGTAAACGGCAACGCATACACGGCATCCAGTTCACTGCGCGTGAGCGGCGTCGCCGGAATATTTTGCACCAAATAGCGTGTGCTTTGTTTTTGCACAATCGGTTTTGCCGTTACAACGTCTTGATTGTCCATTTGAATGCGGCACGCTTTTGCGTAGGCCACTTTGTCTGTGCTGACTTTTGTAAACGACGCACATTCCGCATAGCTTGCGGGCAAGCCGGTAAAATCGGCAAGATAGCACGTGCCGGCGATGTCCGTCATGCTGCTTGCTTTTTCGCCCGCCACAAGGCGGCGCGCAATTTCCACGGTTTGATGCTCGCTCATGCCGAACGACACAAGGTCTGCACCGCTGCTCTCCACAATGCTTGGCAGCACGGTATCCATCCAGTAATCATAATGCGCAAAACGGCGCAACGACGCTTCAAGCCCGCCCAAAATGACAGGCACATCGGGATAGGCTTCTTTTGCCATTTGCGTGTAGACGGTCGCGCTACGGTCGGGCCGCTTTCCGGCGACACCGCCCGCTGTATATTCATCGACATCACGTTTGTGTTTTGCCACCGAATAATGCGCCACCATGCTGTCTACATTGCCGCCGCCAATCATAAAAGCATAGCGCGGGCGACCAAACTCCCGCATACTCTCGCAGGAGGAAAAATCAGGCTGCGATAAAATGCCGACGCGATATCCCTCGGCTTCAAGCAAACGCGAAATAATCGCCGTGCCGAAACTCGGATGGTCGACATACGCGTCGCCCGTCACCACGACGAAATCGAGATATTGCCAGTCACGCGCGCGCATTTCCGCATGGTTCAGCGGCAAAAATTCATTGTTTAATTGCATAGAGCTCCTTTGTTTTTATACTGTGGGGTTCGAATCGGATGTCTGCTGCATGGTCATTTCAATCCATTGCTGACGAGAAATGAGAATTTGACGCGGTTTTGCGCCCTCGTACGGGCCAATCAAATGCGCCTGTTCCATCTCGTCCATAATGCGTGCGGCACGGGCATAGCCAAGCTTGCAGCGGCGCTGTAAAAGGCTGGTGGAGGCCTGTCCCGCGTCCAAAATCACTTCCACGGCTGTGTTGAACATCGCGTCCTGCGCGTCGTCATCGCCGCTGTCGGCACTGTTGCCTTTTTCGGGCACGGCGCGTTTTTCCATCTCTTGAATCATACCCTCGTCATAGTCGGCGGCGGCATGTTTTTTGATAAATTCCTGCACGGCACGAATTTCTTCGTCCTGCACATACGTGCCTTGAATACGCGTCGGTTTGGACGCGCCCACCGGCATAAAGAGCATATCGCCTTTGCCAAGCAGCTTTTCAGCGCCTGCACCGTCGAGAATCGTGCGGCTGTCAATTTGGCT
>JAVXRV010000082.1:0-8415 GCA_036643515.1 Ruthenibacterium sp. | reverse complement strand
GAACAGGCGGATACCGTAAAGTATCCGGTGAAAGAATTTCCGGTGGACGAAACCGTCGTGAAGCACGCGTTTTGCGCGAGCAGCGGTTATTTTGCAGGGCCGAACTGTCCGGCTGTGACGGGCTATTATAAAGCCACCACCACGTTGCCGGTGTGCTCATCGCATTAAAACTGTTTGCGAAACAGTTTGAATGAAACAAGTCCGTAGACTTGTTTTGTTGAAAAAGAATCAAATCAGATAGGCGCAGACGAAATTGTCGGCGCCTATCTTTGCGCCTTTTTGCTTCGAAAATACAAAAAATGACTTTTTCACAATTACACTTGTACTTCACACGCAAACATGATATAGTATAAACGTTGTGAATTGCATGCCGCAAAGTAGTGTTGTCTGCGGGGAAAACACAATCAATATAGCGCAGGGGGAAAACCTGAAATGACAGAAAAACGGTTTTTGCTAGTAGATGTCAGCGTATTGCCGGATGTGTTTGTCAAAGTGCTCAAGGCAAAAGAACTGCTTGCAAACGGCAATGCCAAAAACGTTTCGGCCGCCACAAAATCGGTCGATATTTCACGCAGTGCGTTTTATAAGTATAAAGACTGCATTTTTGATGTCGAAAACAGCAAGGGCGTCATCACCGTCAATGCCACCTTGCTCGATGAAACCGGCGCGTTGCAAGCACTTTTGGCGGGCATTTCGGCGGCGGGTGCGTCGATTGTCACCATCAACCAAGCAACGCCCGAAAACGGCGCGGCACAGGTGGCGGTGTCCATTCGCACAGGCGGCATGCAAATGGGGCTTGATGCGATGCTCGCAAAACTGAAGGCACAGCGCACCGTGGTAGACGTGCGGCGCGGCGCATAATCTTTTAAAAATGAGGGCACGGAGCGCTGGGTTTCGTTCCATAAATCCATTCAGCTCCATAAGATAAAGAGGACGGATTTTTCCGTTCGGCAGTAAGGAGAAACATCATGGCGAAAATTGCAATTTTAGGATACGGCACGGTGGGCAGCGGCGTGTTGGAAGTGCTGCGGCGCAATGAACAAAGCATTACGCGACGTGCGGGGCAGCCGGTCACAGTCAAATACATCTGCGACATTCGCGATTTTTCACAGCATCCGGACGCAAAATTGTTTGTCAACAATCTGGATGTCATTTTAAACGATCCGCAAATCAGCGTGGTGGTGGAAACCATCGGCGGGCTGAATCCGGCGTATACCTATGTGAAATCCGCGCTGCAAAACAAGCGTCACGTGGTGACATCGAACAAAGAACTTGTGGCCACGCACGGCGCGGAACTGTTGCAAATTGCCCGCGCGAACAAAGTTTGCTTTTTGTTTGAGGCGAGCGTCGGCGGCGGCACACCTGTCATTACGCCGATTCACCAGTGCCTCGCGGCCAATGTCATCTGCGAAATTTCAGGCATCGTGAACGGCACCACCAACTTCATGCTCACGAAAATGGCGCGTGAAAATATGGATTTCGACGCGGCGCTCCAATTGGCGCAAAGCCTTGGCTATGCCGAAACGATTGACCCGTCCGCCGACGTGGACGGCATCGACGCACAGCGCAAAATCGCTATTTTGGCAAGCCTTGCGTTCGGACATCATATTTATCCGCAAAATGTGCCGACACGCGGTATTCGCAATGTCGGCGTAAAAGATATCCATGCGGCGGCGCGTCTTGGCGCGGCTGTGCGGCTGATTGCATGGGCAAAATGCAGTGACGAGGGCGTGATTGCCTGCGGTGTGGAGCCATGTTTTGTGCCGCGCGAAAACCAGCTTGCGGGCGTGGAGGACGTGTTCAATGCTGTGTCGGTCAAGGGCGATATGCTCGGTGACGTGGTGTTTTACGGCAAAGGCGCCGGCAAATTGCCGACGGCAAGCGCAGTGGTGGCCGATGTGATTGACGCGCTGAAAAACGGCGTGAAAATCCACGACAGCCTGTTCTGGCAAGAGGCTGCGCCGATTGACGGCTGCTTTGTAGACCCCGCGCCGGCCGATTATTATTTGCGCGTCGAAAATGCTGTGCCGGCCGCGGTGCAAGAGGCCTTTGGCAGCATCGAAGTTGTCGACAATACAGACGGTGAAACGTCATTTTTACTACATGATATCACGGCGGGTGCGCTCGCTGAACTTTGCGCAAAAGCGCAGCAGGCGGGAGTGCCGGTGAAAAGCACACTCAAGCTTTGGCACGAATAGGCGGCGCGCGATGGTAAAAGTAAGTGTTCCGGCAACCAGTGCCAATCTCGGCGCCGGTTTTGACTCGTGCGGCATTGCCTTGTCGCTGTATAATACGGCTTCGTTTGAGGAGATGGACGGCATTTGCATCACGGCTGCCGATGGCAGTTTTGTGCCGCAAGGGCCGGGCAACCTCATTTATCACACGGCGCAGGAAGTGTACCGCCTGTGCGACGCGCCGTTTCGCGGGCTTTCGATTGTGCAGACGAATCTCATCCCGATGGCACGCGGCCTCGGCTCAAGTTCCGCGTGCATTGCGGCGGGCATTCTCGGCGCAAATGCGCTACTCAAAAATCCGCTGTCGGCGGACGATGTGCTCACGCTTGCAACGCAGATGGAAGGGCATCCCGACAATGTTGCGCCTGCGTTGCGCGGCGGATTTGTGGTGTCGGCATTCGACGAGGGCAAGGTGTTTGCGCTGCAAAAATCCATTGCAGAGGGCATTGCATTTGCGGCATTTGTGCCCAATTTTAAGCTTTTGACGGAAAAGGCGCGTGCGGTTTTGCCAAAAGAGGTGCCTTATAAAGATGCCGTGTATAATTTGTCGCGTGCGGCATTGCTCGCCACGGCTTTTTGTACCGAGCAATACGACTTTTTATCCGTGGCAACGAAAGATAAGCTGCATCAGCAGTATCGTTTGCCACTGATTGCCGGCGGCGAGGACGTGTTTGCACTGTGCGAAACACTCGGTGCAATGGGCACGTTTATCAGCGGCGCAGGGCCGACAATTTTGGCCGTTGTGCGTGCGGACGACAGCGCGTTTTTCAAAAAGGCAAATGCGGCGCTCACGCAAAATGCACAGCTCAGCGCGTTTACACTGCACCGGTTTACGGCAGACAACGCGGGTGCAACCGTAGAATGAGGGGAAAAAACAGGGGGAAACAAGTATGGGTTTGATTGTACAGAAATTTGGCGGCTCGTCGGTGCGTGACCGTGACCATTTGTTCAACGTGGCACGCATTGTGGCGAGCAAACATAGCGAGGGCAACGACATTGTGGTGGTGGTGTCTGCACAGGGCGATACCACAGACGATTTGATTGCAAAAGCAGGGGAGATTACACACGACCCGTCACAGCGCGAGATGGATATGCTGCTTGCGACGGGCGAGCAAATCAGCATTGCGCTGCTGGCGATAACGCTTGGCGAAATTGGCTGTCCGGCCATCAGTTTGACCGGTTGGCAGGCGGGTTTTCACACCGACCGCACGTATTCGCGCGCACGCATCAAAAAGCTTGACACAGAGCGCATCGAGAGCGAGCTTTCCAAAAACCGCGTGGTGGTGGTGGCGGGCTTTCAAGGCCTCAACCGTTACGACGATATCACAACGCTCGGACGCGGCGGCTCAGACACCAGTGCCGTTGCCATTGCGGCGGCACTGCATGCGGAACTGTGCCAAATTTATACCGATGTGGACGGCGTATATACCGCCGACCCGCGCGTGGTGCCACGCACACGCAAGCTCGATGAAATTACATTTGATGAGATGTTGGAGCTTGCAAGCCTTGGCGCACAGGTGCTCAACAGCCGCAGCGTGGAGCTTGCGAAAAAATATGCTGTCAATCTTGAGGTGCGCTCGTCGCTGACGAATGTGCCCGGTACAATTGTAAAGGAGGTTATCGCCGTGGAGGGAATGTTAATCAAAGGAGTGGCAAAAGATACCAATGTTGCCGCAATTTCAATTTTAGAGGTGCCAGACGTACCCGGCATGTCTTTTAAAGTGTTCAGCCTGATGGCACAGAAAAAAATCAACGTCGACATTATTTTGCAGTCCTCCGGCCGTGGCAATAACAAGGATTTAATTTTCACCGTGCCGCTTGCGGACGCACAGCCGGCCAAACAAATTTTGGAAGAAAATATGCAGCGCATCGGCGGCACCAGTGTGAAAATCAACACCGATGTGGCAAAAGTGAGCATTGTGGGTGCGGGTATGCAGAGCCATTCCGGCGTTGCTTCGAAGATGTTTGAAACGCTGTATGACGCCAATATCAATATCCAAATGATTTCCACCAGTGAAATTAAAATTTCGGTATTGATTGACAAACAAGACGCCGACAAAGCCGTCAATGCCATTCATGACGCATTTGTGAATTAAACGCGTATCAGTAGACAATGGCCGATAAAAACGGTATAATAAAGGGTAGACATGTGAAAATGTCTGCCCTTTATTTTTTTAAAAACGCATTTCAACTTTGAGGTGAAACACTTGTCGAAAAACAGTCGAAAATATAGACCGAAACCGGACGTCATGTCGGAACAAGACGCCATTTATGAACAGCTTGCGGAGCAGGACGTCAGCGAAACTTTGCCGGTTGGCACATGGCATACGCCGCCGGCAAAAAAACAAACACAGCAAACAACAAGCCACCCGATGGCGCATGACCATTTGCAAAAAGCAACGCAAATTGCACCGGCAAAACTTTCCTACGAGGAACGACAGCAATTTTTGCGGCAGATGGCGGCCGATGAGAAAAAGGACGCGTTTAAAGCGACGATACGTCGTGTGCTTTTTACCTTGGGCACGCTTGCTGCCTGCCTTGCGCTGACGCTTGGCGTGCGTGCATTGGCGGCAAAAACAGGCAAAGATTTGCCGTTTGCCGATTTTGCAAAGCACACCGCGGCAAAATCGGAAGTGCTTGAACAGACCATGCCGCAGGGACTGACGCTTGACCCGCTGGTGCTTGCGAAAAAAGAGCGCAATTCGGCTTGGAATTTGATGTTACCGAACGCGGAACATCCATTGCCGGCAGACTATGTGCCGCGCCTTGCGCAAGTGGTGGACATCGACGCCACAAGCGGATATCAGTTCGATTCCCGCGCGGTAGACGCGCTGCGCCAGATGCTTGCAGACTGCACCAAAGCGGGATTGCGCCCGATGATTATTTCGGCATACCGCAGCCATGAACGCCAAACGATGCTGTTTGAAAGCATGCAGAAGGACTATATGTCGCAAGGAAAAACCGAAAAAGAGGCCTACGACATCACCAAAAGCATTCGCCAAATTCCGGGCACTTCTGAGCACGAAAGCGGCCTTGCAACGGACATCACCTGCGTATATCAGCCGGATTTGGAACCCACATTCGAAAACACGCCCGAATTTAAGTGGTATTATGAGCATTGTGCCGATTACGGCTTCATTTTGCGCTATCCGAAAGACAAACAGGACATCACCGGCATTATGTATGAGCCGTGGCATTATCGTTATGTCGGCGTGGAAGATGCCAAAAAAATTATGGAACAGGGCGTTTGCCTAGAAGAATATTTGAGCTGACACGCTTAAAAAGGGAGAACCTATGAATCGTAGAGAAATTGCACCGGGTGTATTTATCACAAATTTTGCCGCAGCACCGTTCAAACGCTGCCGCATTACCATCAATTTTTTGTGGGCGGCACATCGCGAAACGGCAACGGCCGAAGCACTGCTGCCATTGGTACTGGAGCGCGGCTATGCCGGCTGTCCGGATATGACGGCGCTGTCTAAAAAGCTTGCGGCGCTGTATGGCGCGGCACTCAGCGTAGATTCCACGCTCAGCGGCGCAAATCGTGTGCTCACGGTGTCGGTGGCCGGCATTCGCGATGCCTTTGCACTCGCGGGCGAAAATTTAACGGCAGAATATGCCAAAATAGCGCTTGGCACGGCGTTTACACCGTATTTTATTCATGGACAATTTGATCCGGAGGCCGTTGAAATTGAAAAAGAGCAGCTAAAAGAATTGCTCGAAGGCGAAATCAACGAAAAAAGAAGCTATTGCGTGCGACAGGCGCGCCGCAAGTTTTTCGGCAGCGCACCGGCCGGCATTGAGCGCAGCGGATATCTTGAAGAAGTGGACGATATCACGCCCGAAGATTTAACCAATGTGTTTCAAACCATGCTGCAAAATGCACAAATTGAAGTGATGGTGCTGGGCACAAACGCGGACATTGTGTGTGCGGAATTGCTTGGCATGCTCGCCGGCGTGTGCCGCACACCGGCGCACTTGCGTTTGCCCGAGGCCATGCCGCGTGTGGAAGAACAAGTGTTTGTGCAGCCGCTCGACACCGTGCAGGGCAAATTGTGCCTGCTGTTTACGTCGGGCGAAATTTTCAAAGCCGAGGATTTGAGTGCACTGCGTGTGGCCGTTGCGCTGCTTGGCGCCACGGCAACCTCGCGCCTGTTCACCAATGTGCGCGAAAAGAAAAGTTTATGCTATTATTGTTCGGCGTCGTTTGTGTCGCTGTGCGGTATGCTTTCGATTGACAGCGGCGTGGAGCACGCCAATGCAGCCGCCGCAAAACAGGCAATTTTAAACGAATTTTCGATGCTTTGCACCGGCGAAATCACCGGCAAAGAGATGGAAGAAACCAAGCGCTCACTCATTTCAAGCCTTTGCGCCGTCGAGGACAGCCTCATGGGCATCGAAAGTTGGTATTTTGCAGAAATGATACGTGGCACCGACAAAACACCGGCCGATGTGGTGCATGAAATCGCTCTTGTTACACCGGACGATGTGCGCCGTGTGCTCTCGGCATTTACGCTTTCGGTTTCATATTTGCTCACAAAGGAGGACGCGCAATGAATCACCCAATGACCTATGTGCGCGAGGCCGCCGCGTTTGAAACAGCGACACTTGAAAACGGCTTGACTGTTCTTGTGCATTCCATGCCCGCATTTACGAGCGTGCATGCTGTGTATGCCACCCATTTTGGCAGCGTAAATCGCTCTTTTTCCCTTGGCGAAAAGCGCATGGACCTGCCTGCGGGCGTCGCGCATTTTCTCGAACATAAAATGTTTGAAAACGAGGAGGGTGACGCGTTTGAACTGTATGCAAAAACAGGCGCGTCCGCCAACGCGTACACCGGCTTTGACAAAACCTGTTATGTGTTCACAGCCTCCTCTGCCGTGCCGGAAAACCTCGATATTCTGTTGAGTTTCGTGTCACGCCCTTATTTCACAAAAGAAACCGTGCAAAAAGAACAGGGCATCATCGGCCAAGAAATCAAAATGTACGAAGATGCGCCCGATTGGCGGCTGCTTTTTGCCGTGTATGAAGGCCTTTATCACAATCATCCCTTGCGCGACGACATCGCCGGCACGGTGGACAGCATTGCTGCCATCACGCCGGAGCTGCTTTATGCCTGCACCGACGCGTTTTACCGTCCGCAAAACATGGTGCTTGCCGTGGCGGGCAATGTGACGCTGCAAACCGTGCTGGACGCGTGCGCCAGAGCACATCTGCCGACCAAAACACAGGCCGTGGCGTGCATTGCGCCCACAGAGCCGGCGGACGTTTTTTGCGCCTACAAAGAATGCACGATGGCCATTGCAAAGCCGATGCTCGGGATTGGTTTCAAAGAAACACCGCTTGCCGGCGACACGCTCAAAGGCGAAATTATTTGCGACATGCTCACGGAACTGATTTGCGGCAGCATGACACCGCTCTACCGCAAATTATACGATGAGGGGCTTGTCAGTCCGGGATTTTCGGGCGAATTTATGGCGCTGCCGGGCGCGACGTGTGTTGTATTCGGCGGCGAAACAAGCCAGCCGGAAACAGTGCGTGCGCTGCTGCTTGATGAAATTGCACGCGTAAAACAAGAGGGCATCAGCACCGAATTATTCACCCTGTGCAAAAACATGATGTACGGCGAAATGGTGCAAGACCTTGAAAACATCGACGATGTCGCCGCCGGCATGGCGGGCACATTTTTCAAAAATCGCACACCGGCCGACGAAATCGAAGCACTTGCGGCGCTTACGGCAGACGAAGTCAATGCGGCATTGCAGACGATGCTATGCGAAAAAGCAAGCGCCACTGTCATCATTCGGCCGGCACAAGGCGCGCAAAAGGAGGAATAAATAGGGTGTATCACGTACAATTTCCAGGCCTCGGGCTTGCATTCGATGTAAACCGTGTGGCATTCAGCATTTTTGGCCTCAATATTTATTGGTATGGCATTTGCATTGCGCTCGGCCTTGGCCTTGCACTCGTGTTTGCGTTTGCAAAAGCGCGCAGCTTTGGCATCGATAGCGACCGCATGATTGACGTTGTGATGCTTTCGGCCATCTGTGCCATTGTGGGCGCACGCGCGTATTATGTGATTTTTGCGCCGTTTCAATACGACAGTTTGTGGGATATGGTAAACTTGCGCGACGGCGGCATCGCCATTTACGGTGCGGTAATCGGCGCGTTTGTGTCGGGT
>JAVXRV010000081.1:0-8447 GCA_036643515.1 Ruthenibacterium sp. | reverse complement strand
CCGGGCGTGGGCGAATTGATGGGCGGCAGCCAGCGTGAAGAACGTCTTGACGTGCTTTTGGCGCGTATGCAGGAGATGGGGCTTGACGCGGCGGATTACGCGTGGTATCTCGATTTGCGGCGCTTTGGCACGGTGCAGCACGCAGGCTTTGGCCTTGGTTTCGAGCGCCTTATTATGTACGTAACCGGCATCGCAAACATTCGCGATGTGCTGCCGTTTCCGCGCACCGCCGGCGGATTTTAAACTTTCAAACAGCATTTCATCAAAATGCCTCCCTGTGAAAAAATCATAGGGAGGCATTTTTTTATTCTTTTGCCACGAGTGCGATGGACAGCTCGGCAAGCTGTTTTGCATCGACAACTTCCGGCGAATTTGTCATCGGCTCGCCCGCGTTTTGCACTTTCGGAAACGCGATGACGTCGCGGATGGAATCGCGGTCAAGCATCAGCATCACCATGCGGTCGAAGCCGAACGCCATGCCGCCGTGGGGCGGTGCGCCATATTTGTATGCCTCGGTCAAAAAGCCGAAACTTTCATCGGCACGCTCTTGCGTGAAGCCGAGCGCGCGCAGCATGCGATTTTGCAGTGCAGGATCGTTGATGCGAATAGAGCCGCCGCCAAGCTCACAGCCGTTGAGCACCATGTCATACGCCTTGGTGCGGCAGGCCGCGGGGTCGCTCTCGATTTTGTCGATATCCTCGTCCATCGGCATCGTGAACGGGTTGTGCTTGGACATATAACGTCCTTCTTCTTCGGAATATTCGAATAGTGGAAATTCCGTGACCCACAAAAAGTCAAACCGGCCTTTTTCAATCAGCTCACATTGATTTGCAATCGCAAGGCGCAACGCACCGAGCGCCGCGAATACAACATCGTCTTTGCCGTCGGCAACCACCAGTAAAACGTCGCCGGTTTCGAGATGTGCGGCGGTGTGCAATGCCTCTTTTTCGGCGTCTGTAAGAAATTTTTCAAAGCTGCTGGTCACGCCGTCCGCCGTCATGCGGGTGTAGGCAAGGCCTTTGGCACCATAGGTTTTGGCAACGTCAACAAGCTTGTCAATCGCCTTGCGCGTGAGCTTGTCAGCGAGACCTTTGGCGTTGATGAAGCGCACGCTGCCGCCCGCCGCAAGCGCCGATTTGAACACCACAAAGTCGCTTGCTTTGACAAGTTCGCTTGCGTCGTGCAGCTCAAGGCCAAAGCGTGTATCGGGTTTATCCGAGCCGAAACGCGCCATGGCTTCGGGGTACGGCATACGTAAAAACGGCGTTTGTACGTCTTTGTTCAGCACTTCTTTGAAAATGCGCTTCACAAGCCCCTCGTTGACGGTCATGATATCATCTTCGGTGACAAACGACATTTCCATGTCGATTTGCGTAAATTCCGGCTGACGGTCGGCGCGCAAATCTTCATCGCGAAAGCAGCGTGCAATCTGAAAATAGCGGTCAAAACCAGACAGCATCAAAATTTGTTTGTACAGCTGCGGCGACTGGGGCAGTGCGTAAAAATGTCCCGGCTGCACGCGGCTTGGCACAAGATAATCGCGTGCGCCCTCGGGTGTTGACTTAATCATAATTGGGGTTTCGATTTCCACAAAATCGTTGTCGCAATAATAATCGCGAATGATTTTGGAAATTTTGCTGCGCAACACGATGGGCGCGTGCGCATCGCTGCGGCGCAAGTCGAGATAGCGATATTTGAGGCGCAGCTCGTCTTTCACTTTGATTTCATCGCGAATTTCGAACGGCGGCGTTTGCGCTTCGCTCAAAATGCGCAGTTCGGTGACAAAAAGTTCGACGTCGCCCGTCGCAATTTTATCGGTTTTGGCTTCGCGCAAACGCAGTGTGCCGTGCGCAATCACAACATATTCACTGCGCAGCGTCGATGCTTTCGCAAACACGTCCGGTGCGGTGGTATCGTTGAAAATCATCTGCAAAATGCCCGTGGTATCGCGCAAATCCGCAAAAATAACGCCGCCTTTGTCGCGGCATTTGGCGATAGAGCCGGCCACGGTCATCTCTGTGCCGACATCGCCCGCACGCAAATTTCCGCAATAACAGGTGCGGCGCAAATTTCCCATTGTTTCCATTTTTCATTCTCCTCAAGATGTGACTTTATCCTCTATTATACCGCCTGAATGCGTTGTTTACAAGGAAATTTTGCGGCATTCAAGGTAGTAGCGCTTTTCGGTGGCCGTGCCCATCGAAAATGTTTTTTTCGGCAACACACCGCCAAGCACCACACCGCGAAATAAATCGCTTTTTGCAAACGGCGGCAACAGCACACCGACGGTGTTCGGCGCACGACAAATCGTGCGCAGTGCGGCTTCATCGTGGATATAATCGACCGTAACAGCAGGGTGTTCGGCGCAGAAATCGGCGAGAAACGCCTCTAATGTGCCCACGGCAAGCGGGCAAGGCGGCGCGGAAACGGCAAAACTTTCATCGTGTGTGCCCACGAGGGTAAAGGTTTGCTCTGCACTTTTTTTATCGAACAGCTGCGCTTTTTTTGCCAAGAGCCATGCGGTAAACGCACTTGAAAAGCTGTCTGAATCCGTGCCGAAAACAGCGCGGTGAATCGGCTCAATTTGAATGGCATCGCTGTGCACATTGACAAGCTCGGCAAGGGCAAAACGCGCGGGATGTGTGCGCTGTGCCTGTGGCGAGAGGGTGACTTTGATTTCCTCCCAATAGGCCTTGGCGGTGGCGAGCGAGTGGTTGCCGTCGCCGACGGCAAGTGCAATCGGCGGCGTGCCCTTGGCGGCGGGGTAGCGTGCGTCAAACGCGTCCTGCGCGGCAAATGCGGCAATTTGCGCCTCAATGGCGGCAATCTGCGCTGCGTCCGTCACCGCCCAACCTGTGATTTGGCCGCCGCCAAGCATCAAATCGGTGGCATATAATTGGGTCAACGTTTCGGCATGCGCCTGCACACCAAGCGGCTCAAGCACCGTGTGCGCGGCATCGTCCAGCATCATGAGAATGTGCGGCGCTTCCAACAGCGCATCGCGGCGCACCGCCAAACGCGGCGGAATGCGCTCCACCACGGTGTTTTCACTCGGACGAATGGGCAGCGCGGCCGATTTTTCATACGAATACGCCTCTAAATCCACCGCGCCGACAAGCCCTTGCCGCACACCGCTCTGGGTTTTTCGTTCGACATAGATAAAGCCGCAAATTGTTTTTGTCAGCACATTTTCAGCATAAATATGCATTGTTTCGTGAATTTTTGCAATGCGTGTCGCCACGTTTGCGTCCGTAAGGTACGCTTCGGGCAGAGTGATATGCAGCGTGCTCGGCACCTGTTCGCACAGCGCTTCGGCTTTTTGCCAATATTCCGGCTGGCTTGTGAACTGGTCGCACGCAAGCGTAGGCCATGTCTGCAGGGGGACGGTTTCGGCGGGCAATAAAATCTCCGCCGCTTTAAAAACTGAATCCATTGGCGCTCTCCTCGTCTAAAACAGGGTGAATACTCATATCTTTTATCATAGTAGACTTGCGGACATTTTGCAAGGGGGCGGCGCACATTTGGGCGATTTGATTTTGGCGGCAATTTTATGCAGCATCGGCGGTGTTTGCATTCGGATGATTCCGTGGACGCCGCTCGCCATCAACGGCGCGCGCTGTGCGATTGCCGCGTGCATCACGGGCAGTTATTTGTGGCGCGGCGGTGTGCGGTTTCGTATTTCTTGCCCCGTCATTTGCGGTGCGCTGAGCCTCTGTTTGACCACGAATTTATACGTATTTTCGTCAAAACTTGCGGGGGCATCGTGCGCGGTTCTGCTGTTATATACCGCGCCGATTTGGGTGCTTTTGGTAGATGTTGCGGTGCAGAAAAAACCGTTTGCACCGCGTGCCGTCGCGTGCTGCGCGCTCGTGTTCGGCGGTGTTTTTTTGCTTGCGGCAGACGGCTTTCGCGTCGGCGCGGCACTTGGCATCGTGCTCGGCCTGTGCAGCGGCATCGCGTATGCGGGTGTGTTTGTGTTTGGCACGCAGTGCGGTGAACATGCGGCCTCGGCCTATTTTTTCGGACAGATTGCCGGCGCGGTGCTTGGTTTTCCGTTTCTTGCGATGGAAGATGATTTTTCATTCGTTCCGCTGCTGTGTGCCGCCTTGCTCGGCGTGTTTCAACTGGGTTTTTCGTATGTGCTGATGGCGAAAGGCTTGCTCAAAACATCGGCGGTGACGGCGAGCATCGTCACGGCTTTAGAACCGGCTTTAACGCCTGTTTGGGTGGCAATTTTTTGCGGCGAAATGCCGTCAAAAGCGGTAATTTGCGGTGCGGCGGTGATTTTGTGTGGTGTTGTTTTGCAGCAAGCGGGCGGGAAAAGGCAGCGTTTGCAAGACGCAACACGCTAAATAAAGGCCGCATTACAAAAACGAGGAGCAGGCTACAACCTGCTCCTCGCGTTTATTTTTATGCGGCCGGTGCGGCGCTCACGCTTGATGCAGGCGCGGGTACAGGCGGAATCAGCGGTGTGACGCCGTCCATCATCAGCGTGGGCAACTGGTCGGTGCCAAGCACGGCAATATAAGTTTTGCCGCAATTGATTTCCACAGGATTGCCGCTCTCGTCCGTCAGTTTGAGAGGTGCTTCCGGCGCGCCTTTTTGCCAGTGAATTTTTTTGTATTTGCCGCCGTAAACATAATAGCCTGTTCCCTCGGTCAGCAAAAAGTCCGTGCAGTATTGGTCGGGTTTCAAACCGATTTTTGCGGTTAAAATCAGCACATTTTGAAAGCTGAGCTGTGTGCCGTTGAGTTCGTCCACCTGCGGCTCGCCGTATGCTTTTTTGTAATAGCGGCCATCGGTGGCATTAAAGGTGAGCTGTGTGACATTGTCGGTTGAAAAATGAAACAGAACATCCGGTGCGTCACCGTCTCCGGGAATCATCGGCGCAGCGCCGGTTTTCACAAAGGAAAACAGCGGATGGCTCTCGCCCGTGGTGCCGATTTTTTGCTTGTCCATGCCGGCGGCAAGCATCGTTGCGTCCGTATACCAGCAATGTTCACTGCCGCGTGTTTTGGCGCGCTCGGTGTCAAGCCAGAAAGAGGAAGTGCCAAGATACCGCCCGTCCACGTCTTGATAATGGTATTCATTGAGCAGATTTTCGGCATATACGCTTGAGCCGATGTGCACTAAAATGGCGTTGAGCGGAATGGCAAACTGCAAATGTTGATCGCGCACACTGCGCACAGGGCCAACTTGCGGCATGGTGCGATAGTCGGCATACAGTGCCATCAAGCGTGTGATGCCGCCCTCGGTCACCATTTCAAAAATGGCGTCGGCCGAGGAAATACCGCGCTGCGGCAGGGCAATGTGCGCATTGTTAATCATCACGGCCACAGGCCGCTGACCGGCAGTGACGCCGTCGGCCAAAGCTTCGCCGGTAATCGGATTATACGATAAAATTTCCGCGCCCGATTTCACGAGCGTTTCTTCAATGGTGGGTGCCGGCGCGGCATCGGGCGTGCTGCTGATGCTTGACGGCGCCTTTTTGCACGCACTCAATGACAAGCAAAGAGCAAACGTCAACAGCAATGCGGCGATTCGTTTCATAGCTTGGCTCTCCTTGTCGTTTGTATTTTGCAAAATTATGCGTCTGCGTCTACAAAGCCGGTGTCCACTTTGGCGGAATCCACCGTCACGTCGCCTGTGCCGGTTGCGGCGGCTTCCGTTTGATAATAGGTGAAATGAATCGCTTCATCGACGTCTACCATGGTCAGATAGGTTTTGCCTGGGTTGAGTTGAACCGGTGTTTCGTTGCCGTCACCGTCTAAAATGCGCAAAATTTCTTGCGGGCCGCCCTTCATCCAGCGCACTTTTTGCGATTTGCCGTTGCAGAAATAATATCCCACGCCGCCTGCATTGTAGTCCACTTTTTGAATGTCATAATGTTCATTGACATAGTTCGGATGCGTGTAAATATCGGCAAACAGCACGAGCACATTGTCAAAGCCGACCTGTTCGTTGGTGTTGGCGTCGATGGTGTCGTGCACGCCGCCTTTGGCCATGCTGTATTGGCTCATTTTATATTTGTCGCCGGCCGCGTCCCATGTGAAATAGGTGCGATAGCCTTGCGAGTGCATAATATCTATTTTATAAGCGTCGTCGCCGGTCAAAGCATGCTCCGGCTCATTGTAATTCACAAAATCAAAAATCGGGCTTTTATAGGTGCGTTTGTCATCAATATTGTTTTTGTCGACAAGCTCTTTGATGTTGTCGCCATTGGTATAAGCGGTGTGCTCAATGGCAACGCCGGTCGATTTTCGTGCGTTGTCACGCGGATATCCGTATTTGTCGAGGTTTAAATCCAGCGACTCATATTCATAATCGCGCTTGAATTCGCTTTGCACCGTCGACTCGCCGATATGAACATACAGCGGCTGATACGGGAGAATCAATTGGAAAAATTGGTCGCGTGCACTGCGCACAGGCCCAACCTGCGGCATTTTTGCATAATCGGGAAACAGACCCATAAAGCGGGTGATGCCGCCTTCTACTTTGATTTCCACAAGCACGTCGGCGGCCGAAAGTCCCCATTGCGGACGTGCGTTTTGGGACGTACTGCCGGCGATATTGTTAATCATCACAGCGGCAAAACGTTTGCCGTCGGGATATTCGCCTTTGTTTTCAAGGCCGGTCAAGGGGTTTGGCGTATAGGGCGGCTCGTCTTTTTTAGGCTCGGAACTAGAGGGCGCGGGTGTGGCGGAGGAGGGCGATGTTTCGTCTTTCTTTTTGCCGCAGGCGGTAAAAATGCCGAGCAAAAGCACCATGGATAATGTGACAGCAAGTATTTTTTTCATGAAAAATTCTCCTTTGGTTTGTTGAAGCAATATGAGATTCGTGTTAGGTGTCATCGGGCGATTCCTGCGCATCTGCATCCTGCAACGGCACATCAGATTCCGGCACGGACGCTTCTTCGGTAGCGGACATTTTAAAATAGGGGTATTTGCTCAAATCCACCATGGCAACATAAGAAGTGCCGGGATTGATGGATACCGGTGTTTCAGTGCCATCGAGTGCAACGATGCGCAAAGGGCTTTCGGGTGCGCCTTTCATCCAGCGCACTTTTTCATAACGCCCGCCGTTGACATAAAAGCCAACGCCCCCAAAGGCGTAGTCGACCTGTGCGAGAATCCCGTCCGGGTATTTGGTGATATCGGTGAATAAGATCAGCACATTGTCAAAACTGACGGTTTCGCCGGTATTTTCGTCAATCTGATCTGCGCCGAACTGTGCCTTACGATAGCGATTGCTGGCGGCATCGTAAGTAAACACGGTGTTTGTATAGCTTGAAAACCGCACGGAAACCCGCACCGCGTCACCGTCAATCAGTACGCGCGGTGCGCCGGTGTAGGGCATAAACTGAAATGCGGGCAAAACTTCATGCGCAACGGTGTCGAGCGCGTCGTTTTGTGCTGCGGCGGTGTAAAGTGCCCCACTTGTGAACCAGCAGTGCTCAATGCTTGTGAGGGCATTGCGGTCACTGTCAAGCACAAGCACATCTGTTTGCACCATGCCGTTGAGCGACTTTGTTTCGTAGCGATATTTCGCGAGCATTTCATTTGCATAAGTGGAGCCGCCGACATGCAGATAATCTGCCCCGAGCGGCAGCATCAGTTGCACATGTTGATCGCGTGCGCTGCGCACAGGCCCAACGGCCGGCATTTCAGCCGGATTGCTGTATATGGCCATCAACCGCGTGATGCCGCTCTCTGTCACCATCTCGTAGACCAAATCCGCCGCCGCAAGGCCGCGCTGCGGTAAAGCCGCCTTGACATTGTCTACCATGACGGCAAGCGGGCGCACGCCGGATGGGGCGTCTGCCGCAAGCGCAAGGCCTGTCAAGGGGTTTGCACCGGGGGAAAGAGTGATGACGGGGGGTGTGGTTGGCACGGGCGCAGACGCAGCCTCACTTTGCACAGACGTGTCTGCTTCGCTTTGCACCGATGCTTTGACGCAAGCGCAAAGTGCCAATGTGACCGCGGCACAAAGCAAACCTGCAACCCAAACATATTTTTTCATGGCCGGCTCCTTTCCCACACAAAAAATGTGTAGGGATTTACGGCGAAACTATACCTATATAATATACCGAAAAAAACTGTATTTGTAAAGGGCTATCCAACATTTAGAAAGATTTGAAATGATTAGAAATCTCCAAAGAAGCCAATAAAGCCTGTTTTAAACATATATATACGGCTTTTTTGTAAGAAAAATTTTTTTAAAACGGATTGACGAAAACCCTTGACATAATGAAGCAAGCTTGCTATAATAATCAAGCGCCTTTCAAAGCGGCCTCATTATTATGAGCCATTAGCTCAGTTGGCAGAGCACCTGACTTTTAATCAGGGTGTCCGGGGTTCGAATCCCCGATGGCTCACCAGACAAAGACAAATGCGAACACCTATTATATTTTTGTAAAAGGATTGTTTGGCATTGTCTGCACGAAAGAG
>JAVXRV010000080.1:0-8549 GCA_036643515.1 Ruthenibacterium sp. | reverse complement strand
TGCGGATACAATGCATAGTTCTGGAACACCATTGCGATGTCGCGGTCTTTCGGGGGAACGTCGTTCACAAGGCGGTCGCCGATGTAAAGTTCGCCTTTGGAAATTTCTTCAAGGCCGGCAATCATGCGCAGGGTTGTGGATTTGCCGCAGCCCGAAGGGCCAACCAAGATGATGAACTCTTTGTCTTCGATTTCAAGACAGAAATCGGAAACAGCGGTGACATCGCCCGCATAGATTTTGTAAATATTTTTTAAGCTAATACTGGACATTGGAATCTACCTCCGTTAATTTTATAAAATGTATTTTGTTGATACGCTTGACGGCTCGCTCCGTCTTTAATATAATAATAGCAGATGGTTTTGCCATTTGAAATGGTAAAATATTGATATGAGGTGTTACTTGTTGATATTTGATGAAACATTGCTGTGTGCACCGCAGTTTTGCACGGAGCTGACCTATGACAGCGGCGAAGTGACGTTTGACGCTGCCCCCTTTGTGCTTGTGCTCGCAAGCAGCGGCCGTGCCGCGCTGAGCGCAAACAGTGCCCCCTTGCTGCTTTGCGCCGGCTCTTTGGCACTGGCGAGCGGCGCTGTTACCTTAACGCCTGCCACCGACTGTCATCTGCTGTGCGTCGGCCTTGCCGGCATTGCGGCGCAGGCGGCGGGTCAGACGCTCACGCAGCCGATTTTGTCCGACTGCAACGTCTGCCCGAATGCCGCACAGCTTTTGCACGCACTGTTGGAAAGCGATGCGTGCCGCGGTGTAGAGGGAACTTCTGTATTATGTTACCGCATTTTATGCGAAGTTGCAAGTGCCGATACTGCCGCCGCACGTCTGCCGAAACTGGTGGCAGACGCCATTGTTGCCATGCGGCAGAATTATGCCGGATTGTACGGTGTGGAGGAGCTGAGCGCACAGATGGGCGTGAGCAAAAGCCATCTTGTGCGTGTGTTCTCTGCCGAGATGGGCATGCCGCCGGGGCAATATCTCACCAAAGTGCGCGTAGAAGCGGCAAAAAGCTTGCTGCGCCACCGCGCCTATTCTCTGGAAGTGGTGTCGATGTTGTGTGGGTTTTCGGGCGCAAATTATCTCTGCAAAGTATTTAAAAAAGAAACAGGCCTCACCCCAAGCGCCTATCGCGCGCAAAACGCCGCTGCCGAAAGCGCCGTTGCCGCCACCGAAGCCGAGCGCGCACTTTTTATGTGAAACAAATTTGCGCAAACACCGTTTGGTACAAAAAAAGAATCCGTTTGGGCTTTTACACCGCTGCAAAAAGTGGTATGATAGAAAGAAGCAAATACCTATTATATAGAAACTAAAGGAGAAAACAAAGATGAAAGTAATCGTAACCAAAAACTATGATGAAACCTGCGCCGTCATTGCCGATATGTTTAAGGATTTAATCGTGGCAAAACCGAACGCAAAACTCGGCCTCGCAACAGGCGGCACACCGGTGCCCATCTACAAAAAACTGATTGCCATGAACGAAGCCGGTACGCTTGATTTTTCCAAAGTACATACAGTCAATCTCGACGAATACTGCGGCATTGACGGCACACACGACCAAAGCTATCGCTATTTCATGAACACCAATTTGTTTGACCACATCAATATCGACAAAAACAACACCTTTGTGGCCAAAGGCCTCGGCGATTTTGAAGCCAACGCACGCGAACTGGAAGAAAAAGTATACGAGGGCGGCGTCGCCGACATTCAGCTGCTCGGCATCGGCAACAACGGCCACATCGCGTTCAACGAAGCGAGCGACAAGCTCGTCGCCGTGGCGCACACCGAAAAATTGACCGAGAGCACCATCAACGCCAACGCACGCTTTTTTGCCAGCAAAGAAGAAGTGCCCCACACCGCCATCACCATGGGCATGGGCGATATTTTGGCCGCAAAACAGGTGGTACTTGCCGCAACAGGCCTGTCCAAAGTGCCGGCCATCAAAGGCCTTATCATGGACGATGTCATCACCACACAAAACCCCTCCACCATGCTGAAAATGCATGGCAACACGGTTGTTGTCATCGACGAAGAACTCGCCAATGCCGTGGGTTACAAAGCATAATCACAAGACAAAATCAAGACCGGCGCTGTCACTTGAACCATGACAGCGCCGGTCTTTTGTTTTGCTTTATTTTTCGTGAAATTTGCGGTGGCTGCACGCGTTGCCGCATGCGGCACACTGTCCGCAGCAGCCTTTTCCCTTGCGTTTGTTTTCGTGTATGCGGTACAGCGCAAAAATCACCGCCGCAGCAATTGCCAAAATGAGAATCCAATCTAATAAATTCATACGACTCCTTTTAATGAATAAAAATTGACCCGACTTGATACACTGCCATCGCGCAGACCCACGCAATGCCACTTTGCATCGTTGCCACGTAAATGGCGGCCACACCGCTGTCCATCTCGCGCTTCATCGCGGCAATCGCGGCCACGCATGGTGTATAGAGCAATGTAAATGTCAAAAAGCTGAACGCAGACAGCGGGCTGAACATCGTGGTGAGCGCACCTGTCAACGTGGAAACACTTGTGCCCGTGAGCACTGCGAGCGTGCTCACCACCGCCTCTTTTGCGGTAAAACCTGTGATGAGCGCCGTGGAAACGCGCCAATCGGTAAAGCCAAGCGGTGCAAACACAGGCGCGACAAATTTGCCGATGCCCGCAAGCATGCTAAGCGACGAATCCGCCACCACATTGAGCCGCGTGTCAAAGGTCTGCAAAAACCAAATGACAATCGTGGCGATGAAAATAACCGTAAACGCTTTTGTCAAAAAGTCCTTGGCCTTGTCCCACATCAGCAACACCACGCTTTTGGCACTTGGCAAGCGATAATTCGGCAATTCCATCACAAACGGAACCGGCTTGCCTTTGTACAGCGTGTCTTTCATCAAAAGACCCATCAAAATGCCGACGGCAATGCCCATCAGATAGAGAATAACCATCACGAGTGCGCCGTGCTGCGGAAAAAACGCCGCCGTAAATACCGCGTAAATAGGCAGTTTTGCACTGCAACTCATAAACGGTGTGAGCAAAATTGTCATTTTGCGGTCGCGGTCGCTCGCGAGTGTGCGCGTTGCCATAATCGCCGGCACGCTGCACCCGAATCCAATCAGCATCGGCACAAAGCTGCGTCCCGACAGGCCGATTTTGCGCAATAATTTATCCATCACAAACGCGACACGTGCCATATAGCCGCTGTCCTCCAAAATGGAGAGGAAGAAAAACAGCGTAATGATAATCGGCAAAAAGCTTAATACGCTGCCCACGCCCGCAAATATGCCGTCCACAATCAGCGAATGCACCACCGGATTGATGCCATATGCGGTCAGCGCCGCCGAAACCGCGCCCGTGAGCAAGTCGATGCCGTCGGATAATACCGCGCTCAAAAACTTGCCGATTACGCCGAAAGTCAGCCAAAAAATCAACATCATAATGCCGAGAAACACCTGAATGGCGAGATATTTTCCGGTCAAAACCTTGTCGATGGCAACGCTGTATACATGCTCTTTGCTCTCGCCTTTTTTCACCACCGTCTGTGCGCATAATTTTTCAATAAACGCATAACGCATGTCAGCCAAAGCAGCCTCACGGTCGGTGCCAAGCTCTTTTTCCATCTCCATAATGGTGTGCCAAAGCAGCTTCACTTCGTTTTCCGACAAATTCATTTTGTCCTGCATGGGCTTGTCGCCCTCCACCAGTTTTGTGGCGGCGAAGCGCGGCGGCACACCGGCGGCCTCGGCATGATCCTCCGTCAAGTGGGCGATGGCGTGAATACAGCGATGCACCGCACCTGTGCAGAAATCCTGCCGTTTCGGAACTTGCTTTTCCTCGGCGGCACGCAGCGCATGTTCCACCAATTCGTCGATGCCCTCGTCTTTCGACGCCGAAATCGGCACCACCGGCACGCCGAGCTCCTGCTCAAGTTTCTTGATGTCCACCGTGTTGCCGTTTGCGCGCATTTCGTCCATCATATTGAGCGCAATCACCATCGGTATGCCAAGCTCTATCAACTGCATCGACAGATACAAATTGCGTTCAATATTCGTTGCATCGACAATATTGATGATGCCGTCCGGCTTTTCGTTCATCAAAAAGTCGCGCGTGACAATTTCCTCACTCGTGTACGGCGACAGCGAATAAATGCCCGGCAAATCCACCACTGTGGCCGGCTCTTGCCGCACAACGGTGCTTTTTTTGCGCGGATGTCCCCAACTGCGCAGCCCGTGTCGATGTTCGCCCGCACAATGGTCGCGAATCGTGCCTTCTTTTTTATCCACCGTCACGCCCGGAAAATTGCCCACATGCTGGTTTGAACCGGTCAATTGATTAAATAATGTCGTTTTGCCGCAGTTTTGATTGCCCGCCAGTGCAAATACCATACTCTACTCCTCTGTGTGTACTGTGATGTTTTTTGCATCGTCCAGACGCAACGTCAGTTCATAGCCGCGCAGGTGCAGCTCAATCGGGTCGCCCATCGGTGCAATTTTACGCACCATAATGGCTGTGCCGGGCGTCAGCCCCATGTCAAGCAGGCGGCGGCGCAACGCGCCCTCTCCGCCCACCGTGTCAATGTTTGCGTTTTGTCCGAGCGGTAAATGATCCAGTGTCATTTGAAACCTCCATCTTTCAGAGTTAGTGTACGCTAACTTCTCTTGTATTCTACATGAAAAGCTGTTTTTTGTCAAGCTTTTTTATCACAAAAATATGCATAAATTGTATAAATTTACTGTGCGGTGCACATAATAGTGCAATGAAAGGATGTGTGAGGTTTGAATCTGTTTTATAAAATATGCATTGTACTCATCATTGTCGGCGGCATCAACTGGGGTCTTGTCGGCCTGTTTGATTTCAACGCCGTAGCGTGGCTGTTTGGCGGCGCACAAAGTTTGTTTTCCCGCGCGATTTTCACACTGGTCGGCATTGCGGCACTGTGTGCGATTCCAAGCCTGTTTTCCTCGCCCGATGCGCCGGACGAAGCACCGATGCACTAAAAATGGATACCAAAAAACGGGATGGCGCAAACTGCGCTATCCCGCTTTTTGTTTTGGCCGCATGCCGTCTGTGCGCCGCACCGCGCCTTTTTCAAGTGTATAACACCGTTCAGGCTCTTTTTCAGGCTCCGGCCAATATCGAATCACAATTGTGCTGTCTGTTTTTGTAAATGTTTCAGTAATTTCATAGCAAGGCGGTTTTTGTGCAAACGCATAGGCAATTTGCGCCTCATAATAATCGCCGTCTGCCCATGGCGTTTCTTCATAGCGCGCCGGAATATGCCGCACAAATATGCCGTTTGCGTTGGCGTCCGGCGGTGAAAACTCAGGTTCCACCAACAAGATGGCATGGGTGATGCGATACACACTTTCTACGCTATGCAGGGTTGACAGCGCGGCAGCACTTTTGGCCTGTTCAATTTTTTCATAAACTTTCGGGATGGTAAATGCTGTGATAATCAGCAAAATCGCCGTCACGAGCAGCAGTTCAATCACTGAAAAACCACGTTTTGTCCGCATACACACATCGCCTTCTTTCGCGCTGTTCTGATTCAATTATCCTTATAATACTGTGATTTTTCAAAAAAGTCAACGTCTAACCTTTACAGCACACCGTGTTTTGGTATATAATAATATGATCTATCAAAAAGCGAGGAGGCGCGCTTTGGCTTCTTACATTACAAATAGCAAGGCTGAAACCGTTGCGCTTGGCGCAAAATTGGCCGCCACACTGCACGCCGGCAATCTTGTTTTATTCACCGGCGGCCTTGGCGCGGGCAAAACCGCATTTTGCGAAGGCATTGCCGCCGGCCTGCACTGCATTGATGCCGTGTCGAGCCCCACTTTCGCCATCGTCAACGCCTATCGCGGCGCACAAGTGTTTGCGCATTTTGATTTATACCGCATCTCCACCCTTGAAGATTTGCAGTCTGCCGGTTTTTTTGACTATCTGGACGACGGCGCAATTGTCGCTGCCGAATGGAGCGAAAATGTGGCCGATGTGCTCAAAGACGAGCCCGCCATTCGCATCAACATTGCGCAAACCGCCGAAAACACGCGCTGCATCACGATATGCGGAGGTGCATTGTGACTATTTTCGCACTTGATTCCGCCGGAAAAACCGCCGGTGTTTGCATTGTAAAAGACGATGCCATTCTCTATGAAAGCTATCTTGCCACCGGCCACACTCACAGCGAAACCCTGCTCACACTGTGTGACGCGGCCTTTTCGGCCACAAATCTCACACCCGCAGACGTCACTTTGTTTGCCGCAAATGCCGGTCCGGGCAGCTTTACCGGTCTGCGCATCGGTCTTGCCGCACTCAAAGGCCTTGCCTTTCCGTTCGACACGCCGTGTGCACCGGTTTCCACTTTGAGCGCCCTCGCACACAGTGCCGTCGGCGACGGTCTTTTTGCCGCCGCGCTTGACGCACGCCGCAATGAAGTTTACTGTGCGGTGTTTCGTTTGCAAAATGGGATTGTAACGCGTCTGACGGAAGATTCTGCCCTGCCGGCCGCCGCATTTGCCGCACAACTTGCCGCCTATCACGAGCCTGTACATTGCATAGGTGACGGTGCAGCGCTTGTTTGTGCGCAGGATGCGTCTTTCACACTGTACCCCGCCGCCTACCGGCTCGGCCGCGCAAACGGCATCTGCCGTGCCGCAAGCGAGATGGCAAATGCCGGCCGCTGCGTGCCGGCCGCACAGCTCTCGCCCGATTATCACCGCTTATCACAGGCACAGCGCGAGCGTGCCGCACGTGAAAAATAATACAATAGAGGAGATTTTACATGATAAAAACGGTTGCTCTCGGCGCCGATCATGGCGGATACGAACTCAAAAACGCCGTCAAAGAACATTTGCAATCGCGCGGCATCGACGTGGTTGATTGCGGCACAAACAGCGCTGAATCGGTGGATTATCCCGACATGGCCGTGCCGCCGTGCAAACTGGTTCTTGCAAAAAAAGTCGATGTTGCGCTTCTTTTTTGCGGAACTGGCGTTGGCATCAGCATTTCCGCCAACAAAATCAAGGGCATTCGCGCATGTTGCTGCAGCGACGTTTTCAGTGCCGCTTATACGCGGCTTCACAACGATGCAAACGCACTTTGCATGGGCGGGCGCGTTGTTGGCGCCGGCCTTGCCTGTATGATTGCAGACGCTTTTATCGATAACGAGTTTGAGGGCGGACGTCACGCACTGCGCGTGGCTAAAATTACCGCTCTTGAAAAAGAGTCGTTTTGATGAAG
Source organism: Ruthenibacterium sp. (assembly GCA_036643515.1). Classification (GTDB taxonomy): domain Bacteria; phylum Bacillota; class Clostridia; order Oscillospirales; family Ruminococcaceae; genus Ruthenibacterium. The sequence continues at coordinate 1,304 of JAVXRV010000080.1, read as the reverse complement.
TCTTATGAATTTGATTGAAATAGAAGGAGTGTCCCAATTATGAGCACAACGATTATGAACCACCCTCTTGTGCAGCACAAGGTGAGCCTTTTGCGCAGCAAAGACACCGGCACAAAAGAATTTAAAGAGCTTGTGAGTGAAATTGCCACCTTGATTTGCTACGAAGCAACGCGTGATTTGCCCACAACCGAAGTGGAAATTGAAACCCCGATTGCCGTTGCCAAAACACGCGTGCTCTCTGGCCGCAAATTGGCGCTTGTGCCCATTTTGCGTGCAGGCCTTGGCATGGTGGACGGCATGCTCGCGCTGATTCCCGCCGCAAAAGTGGGACACATCGGTATGTATCGCAGTAAAAAAACGCTTGAACCCGTGGAATACTACTGCAAACTGCCCGAGGATATTGCCGAGCGCGAAGTGATTGTGCTTGACCCGATGCTTGCCACAGGTGGCAGCGCAATAGACGCGATTGCACAAATTAAAAAACGCGGCGCCAAAAACATCAAGTTTATCGGCATCATTGCCGCACCCGAAGGCCTTAAAAAGCTTGAGGCCGCACATCCCGATGTTGACATCTACATTGCCGCATTGGACGAAAAGCTCAACGAAAGCGGCTACATCGTGCCGGGACTTGGCGATGCGGGCGACCGCATTTTCGGCACAAAATAATTTTGCGGCCGATGTCCTCGTCGATGGAGTCGCGTGGGCTGCCATATAGCAAGTGGTGCAATCGGACGCGATGCACCGGAGTGGAGTGAAACTTTTATGGAAAAACAAGAATTAACGCGAAAAATCGTTGCCACCGCAATCAGCATGATTACACTGGTTGTCGGTCTTGCGCTCGCCGTTTTTTTGCTGGCGACAACACAGGCGCTTTCGCCTTTGATTCGTTGGCTGACGCTTGCATGCTGTGTTGCGCTGGCCTTTGCAATTGTATGGTTTTTTCGCAGCAAGCTTGCCGAAATTCGCGCCTTGCGCCTTTGCGTGCGCGACCGTATCACACCGGACGCCCCCATTAAGCGCGTGCGTGGCGTCAAAGTGGCTCGCCCTGCAAAGGCTGCGTCATCCGGCGTAGCTCCCATTCAAAAAACCGATGCTGAACCGCCCGCGGCACAGGCACAAACTTCTGTAGAACAAGAAGCTGCCCTACCGACACCGTCTGCCGCACCGCATATTTTAACGGTGCAAGTGCCACAGCCTGTTGTTCCGGTCGCGCCAACATCAGCGGCAGAGGCTGTTTCAACGACAACGGCAAAGCCCATATCAGCAACAGAGACTGCGTCAGTGACAGCGGCTGTGCCAACAAC
>JAVXRV010000079.1:0-8701 GCA_036643515.1 Ruthenibacterium sp. | reverse complement strand
GAGCCGGACTTTCTGTGAGAATAGGATTACCCTTGCCATTGGCCAACTCTGGGGATGAAGCGTACTCCACCTGTCCGGAAATGCCCTCCGCGCCGGAAGCGCTCACCATTTCCGCATAGATGGGCAGACACATCTGTGTCACCAGTGTCAGTGTTAACACCAAAGATAAAATCTTTTTCATTTTCATATTTCCCTAATCCTCCTGTGTGGCCGACTTTTTCGTCAACATTTTGCGCCGTTTTTCTTATTATACTTATTATATCAGGTGAAGTGTCGGAAAAGCGTCGCACTTTTCATCTTTTTTTCCTGCCATGGCAAGGCTGTACTTTATAGCAGTTGATAAGGTACAATAAGTTGCTATATTAAAACGCCTCCAATCGTGAGACAGCAAATCTACGATTGGAGGCGTTTTTGCAATATGGATTTTGTTTAAAACGATGGGAAGAAGCCTTTGCGTGACAAGCGCGGCTTCAAACAAAAAGATATCGTTAGATAAGTTGGCGTTTCACGCGCTCGCGCTCTGACGCGCCGCCGTCGTCCTCATACCACATGGGATTTAAAATATTCACGCAGCAGGCTTCACCCTCTTGAAATTCGTTCCAGTGCGGTGTTTCAATCTGCAAAATCTGCTCGCCGACGCGCACCATATATTTTGTGTAGTCGGTGAGAAAAATGCGCTTCTCAATTTTGGTTTTATATCCTTTTTCACGGTTTAAATCAATGGCATTCGGCCGCGTGGCCAAAATCATTTCGCGCTTGCCTTTTTCGGGTAAAGCGCATGGGATTTCCTGCGACACATCGCCTTTCGGATAGATTTTCCCGTTTTCAATCACGACATTGATAAAGGTGGATTGGCCGAGAAAACTATGCACAAAGCGGCTGTTTGGTTTGCTGTACAGCTCGGTAGGCGTGCCGATTTGCACAATATTGCCTTGATCCATCACCATCATTCGGTCGGACAATGCCATGGCTTCCGATTGGTCATGCGTGACGAAAATAATGGTGAAATTGAATTTCTTTTGCAGCTCCTTGATTTCAAAGCGCATGGATTCGCGCAGCTTTGGGTCGAGATTGGAGAGCGGTTCATCCAGAAGCATTACTTTCGGATTGGTGACAATCGCTCTGGCAAGCGCGATGCGCTGTTGCTGTCCGCCCGAAAGGTCAGAGGGATAGACCTGTTCCATGCCGCTGAGCTTTGTGTGCGCAAGCGCCTCGGCTACTTTTTTTTGAATATCCGCCTTGTTCATCTTTTTTACTTTGAGCGGCAATGCCACATTTTCAAAAATATTCATGTGCGGCCACACGGCAAATGCCTGAAACACCATGCCGAGCCCGCGTTCTTCCGGCGGAACATAGAGGTTTTTGCTTTTGACGGAAACCGGCCGCCCACACAGGTGAATCTCGCCCTCGGAGAGATCTTCAAACCCTGCTATCATGCGAAGTGTCGTTGTTTTTCCGCAACCGGAAGGGCCGAGAAAAGAAAAACATTCGCCCTCCTCAATCTCGAGATTGAATCGATTGACGGCGGTCATTGTGCCAAGTGTTTTGGTCGTGAATTTTTTGGTTACATCTTTTAATACAATCTGACTCATCTCGCTAAATCCCCTTTCTGTCTTTGGTAATGTAAGTAACAACCGTGTTGCACACAATAATCAGTGCAATGGCAACCGAGGCCAACGCGGACGCCTGCGGAATCATGCCACTGTCGCGCAATGAATAAATGGCAACACCGAGTGTGCGTGTGTAGGGGCCGTACAGCAGAACCGAGGTTGTCAATTCGCGCATGGCCGGCAGGAAAATCAAGAAAAAGCCGGAGACCATGGCGGGACGTATCAGTGGCAGCGTAATGTCCTTGAGCGATTCCATGTGCGAGGCACCGCAGGAACGGGCGGCATCTTCCAAAGAGGAATGCACCTGTTGCAGGGAAGCGGACGCGGATTTCATGGAGAACGAGAGATAGCGCGCGATATAGGCAATCAAGATAATCCAAATGGTGTTATACAGATTGATGCCCAGTGCACCAGACCATGCTAAAATCACACCGATGGCAAGCACTGTGCCGGGAATAGAGTACGGTAAAATGGAAACAATTTCCAATACTTCTTTCCCTTTGGGACGGATTTTATTGATAACATAGGCAATCATGACGCCGAGGAACATACAGATAATGCCGGCGCTGACGGAAAGGAACAACGAGTTTGTGATGGAGTCGCCCACCATTTTGTTGTTGAACAGCACATTTGCATAGTTCTTGAGGGTAAAGTTTGCAGGGGTCAATGGCAAACCGTATGCCTTGAGCAGCCCCACCAAGAAAATCATCACAAGCGGTACAAGCACAATGATAATCAGCGATACAATGGCCAAAAGCAGCAGCGGATATTTTGCGCCGCGCAGTTTAATCAGCGTAGGACGCATGCTTTTGCCTTTGATGATGTCGTAACTGCCCGAACGCAAAACCATTTTTTGAATAACCAAAGCAATGGAAACAACGGCAACCAGTAATATAGAAAGTGCGGCCGCCTCTCGTATGCCTTGAAAATCACCCGCGGAACGGTTGATGAGATCGTATATCTTTGTGGGCAGCGTGTAGATATTCTGGGAAAATCCGAGAATGGAAGGCACGCCAAAATGCGCCAAAGAGGAAATTAAAATCAACAGTGCGCCTGCGGAAATGGCCGGCAGCACCAGCGGCAATGTGATTTTGAAAATAACATAGCCCTGTTTTGCGCCTGCAATGCGCGCAGATTCCTCTAAAGTAGGGTCCATGCGCTCCAGTGCACTGACAACCTGCATAAACACGAACGGGAAGTAATAGGAAACTTCCACAAAAATAATGCCGGCAATGGAGTTAATGTTTACGGGAGCTTGCGATAGATTGAACGTATCCATCAGCCAGTTGTTGACGTAGCCGCCGCGCGCCGAGAGCATCAAATCCCATGCCATCGCGCCGAAAAACGGCGGGAACATATAGGGAATGGTGAACAGTGCGCGCATCAAACCTTTGAGCGGAATGTCACTGCGCCCCAAAAGCCATGCGTAAAACAAACCCATAATGGTGCCAAAAACGGTGACGCAAAGTGCTATTTTCACGGTGTTCCACATCGCACCGATGTTTTCTTTGCGGCCGATTGCATTTACAAAAAGCTGTAAATCAAATTTTCCTTCGTTGAAAAACGCATTGTAGATAATCATAAATACAGGAATGATGACCACAATAAATAAAATGATAAAGCTTAAAATTGTGAGTGCTTTGTCGAGGTTGAATTTTTTGCCGTCCATACGGGCAAGGTCAGAATTGCTGCGAAGTCCCTGTATTTTCATGCCATGGCCTCCTCTGTTTGCGGATAGTAAATCGGGTCAATAAAAGCGAGCCCGACGGTTTCGCCCTCTTGATGGACGCGCGAGCGCAGAATATCCTGTGAATTGCACTGCACACGAATTTCTTGATTGCCGAGCATCATAAAATAATTGTATTGGTTGCCTAAAAACGTGACACTTTTTACAATTCCTTTAATTTGCGAATCCTCCTTGAACACCACGCTCATCGGACGAATGCCCATGACATTTTTTGTGCCGCGGAAAAAACCATCCGGAACGGTGGAGGCGTAGGGAATTTGTTCTCCCACATCAAATGCAATGCCGCCGTTTGCCTCTGTCATCGGGATAAAATTCGACACACCGATGAACGAAAACACAAAACGATTGGCCGGTGTTTTGATGATTTCTTTGTCTGTGCCCACTTGGCAGATTGCACCGCTTTGATCCATAATTGCAATGCGGTCACACAGTTGCAAGGCGGCTTCTTGGTCGTGCGTGATATAAACAATGGTTGTGCCGATTTTCTTTTGAATCAACTGAATTTCTACCAGCATTTCTTCGCGCAGTTTCGCGTCCAGATTGGTAATCGGCTCATCAAGCACGATAACATCATCGGAGGAAACAAGCGCGCGCGCAATGGCCACGCGCTGCTGTTGCCCACCGGAAAGCTGCGACGGTAAATGTTTTTCATATCCGGTCATACGCACCTGTTCCAGTGCATAGGCCACGCGCTTTGCAATTTCGGCCTTGGGCACTTTGCGCTTTTTCATGGGATATGCCACGTTTTCGGCCACACTCATGTGCGGCCACACCGCATAATCTTGAAATACCACACCGATGTTGCGGTGTTCGGGTGAAACGTCAATTTTCTTTTCCGCGCTGAACACACAGGTGTCGCCGATGTAAATTTCACCTTTTTCGGGTTTGATGAATCCGCACAGGCAGCGCACAAGTGTTGTTTTTCCACAGCCGGACGGCCCGACAATACCCATAATTTGGCTTTCTTCCACCGTCAGTGTGAAATTATCGACAATCACTTTGTTGCCATAGCGAAAGGTGATTCCTTTGAATCTAATATCTGCCATCACAATCCTCCTCATTTGCTTTGTTTTTTAAAAATGACAGCGCAGCCATATCTGCCATGTATACGGCAGGAGCTACGCTGTCGGAAATTGCCGTAAAATGCCGATACAATCGGTATTTATGAGGCGTTATTTAAATATTTTGTCAAAGCTTTCCAAAATCTCGGCAGAGTGTTCTGCAAGATAGAGGTCGTCTACTTTCATGCTGCGTTTTGCAATTTCTTCCACGCTCAATCCGTTGCCGCCCGTTACGTCATTGCGCACGGTGGTCAGGTTGTTGGCCACGAGAATTGCCTGTCCGTCTTTGGAAAGGATATAGTCATACAGCAATTTGCCGTTGTCGGGGTTGGCGCAATTTTTAACAAGCGCAATGGGGCTTGTGATAGAAATTAAATTTTCGGTGGGGTATGAAAAACCGATTAAGGCGCCTTCGTTGGCGAGGTTTTGTGTGACATAGTCAAGGCAAATACCAACTTTATAGGCAGAAGCGGCAATTTTATTGTGTGTGGCCGTCGTGCCGCTTTCAAGTTCTGCGCCGTTTGCTTTTAATTTGGTGAAATAGTCGCTGCCGAATTTTTCATCGCCCATCAGCGCACCGGTCATATAGCAGGATGTGCCGGAGGAACCGGGATCTGTCATGATGATTTGACCGGCCCATTTCGGATCGAGCAATTCTTCCCATGTTGTGGGGGCTTCTTCGGGTTTCACAAGATTGGTGTTGTAGCCGAAACCGCCGACAACCAGACGTGCGCCGCAGTAGTAGCCTTCGGCATCTTCAAATTTGTCGTCAATGGCCTCTGCTTCCGGTGATTGATATTTTTCCAGAATGCCGTTCTTTTTAAAGGTGATATAGTTGGACGGGTCGCCCACCCAGATAACATCGGCGGCCACTTGGCCGGATTGCTGTTCTGTGGCAATTTTGGTGACAACTTTGCCGGTGCCCGCAAAATAGTAGTCCATTTTAATATCAGGATATTTTGCCGAAAAACCTTCTTTGATTGCCTCAAGCTGTCCTTCCTGCATGGAGGAGTAAAGCATGACAGCACCCTTTGCCTCCGGTGCCGGTGCGGTGGAAACGGAGGCTGCCGTGGAAGCTGCCGTTGCAACAGATGCCGGTTTTTTTGCGCCGCCGCAACCTGTCATGAGTGTGGACACTGCCATCAGTGCCGCGAGTCCTGTCAGTAAGTATCGTTTGCCATTCATAAAATTGTTCTCCTTTTTTAATTGGATTTTCGATTGGTGTTTTACTTCGCATCTATATTATACCAAAAGCAGCAGAAGGATTTCTAGTGCAACTATCGCATTATGCCGGTTTTTGCGTTTTTGAACTAACTGCTTTTATCTATAATGATGTTCAATTTCAATTTTGAACTTGTTTTATATCGGTGTATAGGTATAATGAAATAGAATACTATTTCATGATAGCTATAATTAGAGATGTTTTTTACCGTTTGTGAAACGGCTATCGTTTCCCTTGCGAGCGATTCTATGTGAAATCACATTTCTATATAAACAAAGGTCGTTAGGGTGGAATTAAAATGCCGAGAAACGTACATAAGATACATCTGCCGCGTGTAAGCTATTCCATGACGACATGGCTGCTCAACACGGGCATCTTGATTGCCTCGCTTCTCATTGCTGCCGCTGTGCTCGAAAGCAATTATAAGCGCATTGCCATTCATGAGGCCACCGCGCTCAACAATGAATTTTCGGCCTATGTGGATCATATCTCTGCGCAGATACAAAAAACAATCCAACATTATGCCATGCAAACTTTCTACATGCCGGCGGTGATTGATTTGCGCAAATCGGCGCAAATCAGCAATTACGAACAAATTTTGGGCATTCGTGCACTGGCCACCTGTGTCAGCAGCAGCAATTTGATTCACTCCGTTTATGTGTACAATGCGGCCAAACAGCATGTCTATACGACTTTGGAGGACGGTTCTTATTCTCTGCAAACTTTGCCCGATGACGGCGCGGCAGAATTGTTTGCACAGCGCACGCACAACCGGCGTTGGCAGCCCATTCCGCGCAAAATTACCGCACTGGACGGCAAAGTGGCAACCGATGTATATTCTTTTTTAATTTATGAAGCCACCGACAATTTGCATTTTGACAATGCAATGATGATTAACGTCAATGCGGATACCTATAATGATGATTTCTTTTATGCCGAAAAAGACACACCCGACGAAATGATGCTGCTCGATAAAAACGGCCGATTGATTGCCGCATCATCGGCATATCAACGCGATTTTCTTGAGCAAGACTTGGAAATCTTGAATGCCGATATCCAAAAACAAAAAACAGACGGCTATGTTGTCGGCACTGAAAGACCGGAAAAAACAATCTATTTTTATTCTCATATGCCCACTGCCGACTGGTACTTTGTGCGCGTGCGCTCCTATCGAAACTGTATGAACGGCCTTGCGGAAGTGCAACATCAGTCGCTTGTGATTGTTTTGGTGCTAACCGTAATGGGTGCGCTTGCATCGTTCATTACAATGATGCGCTTTTATCTTCCGCTGCGCAGAGTGGCCGGTGCGCTTGCGCCAAAAAGCAAGGCAGGGCAGACGGCGGACAATGATATTGTACTGAATCTTGATTTTTGGCTGCAAGATCATGTCCATGAAAAAGAAGCCTATCTCTCGATGCTGAAAGCGGAATTTCTCAAGCAATTGCTGACCTCGTCCGTTCCTTCCGATAAAAGCATCGCAGACAAAAACATCGCACAGAATTTTATCAAATATGAAATCAATTTTTCGCCGGCGGAGCCGCTCTATCTCATTACATTTCAAGAGATTGCACCTCGCGACGCATTGGCGGCCATTCAAGAGCTTTCCGCGTCTATTCGTGCGGAAGGTGTACAGATTGGCAAAAACGCGGTGATACTGCTTCAACCCGATGCACCGGCGCAAGTGCCTGTCATCTGCAATGCCATTCTGGCACTGGGCACGGATTTTTGCGGATACAGCCTTCCCGTCGCACATCTCAACGAGCTGCATCGCACCTGTGCACATCTGCGCGAAGTGGTCGCAATGCGTATTTTTTATCCGGATACGCCTATTTTATCCGAGGAAATCATCACCGGACGCTGCAAAGAAAACACCTACATGGATAAACTGGAAAGCCGACTGATTGGTGCACTGAAAGCAGGGCGCAGCGAGGACATTTCCACCTGCTACACCGAATTTACGCAAATTACAAAGCATTATCGCTACAATGTCATTTTGTTTCATTTCAAGCGGCTGTATTTGGCTGTTTATTCGCTCTATTTACAGTATCTCAGCGATGATGCATCGGCAATGGAAGCACCCGATGCCGATTTTATCGAAGCACTTTTTGCTTCCGCTGTGTGCTTTGAGGAAATTAGCGATTTTTTCTATGAATTGTTTGGCAAAATCACTTCTTGTGTGCAGGCAAACCGCAACGAGGAATACAATCAAGTGATGGAACAGGTCAAGTGTCTGATTCACAGCGAGTATAAAAACTACAATCTTTCTCCTGCGTGGTTGGCAGAGAGATTAAATATTCCGCTTGCGCAGCTCAGCAAAACTTTTCGGATGTCCGAGCAAGGCGGCATCAACGAATACATCAATACTTTGCGCATTGAAAAAGCAAAAGAACTGTTGCGCAACGGCAGTTTGACCATCAAAGAAATCACCGCACAAGTGGGAATTGAAAACAATCAGTATTTCTATACACTTTTTAAAAACTGTACGGGTTTGACACCGGCGGCCTATCGGCAACTGATGCATTATCAAAAAAATGTTGCCGACCCACAATGAAAATCAAATGAATAATGAATATTGAATCAAATAACCCAGAGGGCTTGTTGTCTGTGAATTGCAGGCGACAAGCCCTTTAGTTTTGCCGTGGCAGATGCCTTTTGCTTGTAGTAACCGCTGATGCTGTTTGATGTTAACAGCATGAAACATCTTGATATTGCACAAATTTTGTGATAAACACTATGATTATGCACCGCGTTTTTGTCTATTTAATATCTACTGAACAAACACCGATTTTCTCATTGAAAACAGCAATGCCAATGAGCTGCACCAAAATGGACATAGCAATGCAGTGGCGAGCGGTTTCCTTGAGTCTAGCCGTAATCAGGTCAAGACCGCAGACTCGCTTTGCCAATGAGAAGCGGCGCTCTACTTCCACACGCTCGCATTCGTCGATGTAATTTTGTTTTTTGTCTGGCTGCACATCTTTGGGAGGTCTGCCCGGCGCTGGACCGCTGAGACGTATACCGCGCTCCGATGCTCGATAACGTCCCACGGAATGATCATCGC
>JAVXRV010000078.1:0-8914 GCA_036643515.1 Ruthenibacterium sp. | reverse complement strand
GCACAAATCAAAAACATTCAGTTCCCCGTCAACACCATGAACGGCGACAGCCTGCCTGTTTCCGCGTTTGAAAATTATGTCGACGGCCAATGGGAACAAGGCGCTTCTGCCTACGAAAAACGCGGCGTGGCCGTGTCTGTTCCGACATGGGATGCCGAAAAATGCATTCAGTGCAACCAGTGCTCGTATGTTTGCCCGCACGCAACCATTCGTCCGTTCGCTCTGTCGGCCGACGAAATGAAAAACGCGCCGGCAAGCCTGAAATCCGTACAGATGAAGGGCAAAGGCTGCGAGGAATTCCACTTCACACTGTCGATTTCTCCGCTTGATTGTATGGGCTGCGGCCTGTGCGCCGGCGTTTGTCCGGCACCGGGAAAAGCGCTTAAAATGGTGGCACAGGAGGACGAGCTTGCACAGCAAGAGGCGTTCGACTACACCGTGGCAACCGTCACGAAAAAAGACGGCATGATGTCAGAAACCACCGTCAAAGGCAGCCAGTTCAACCAGCCGCTGCTTGAGTTCTCGGGCTCTTGCGCAGGTTGCGCCGAAACATCATATGCACGCCTTGTCACACAGCTTTTCGGCGAGCGTATGTTCATTTCCAACGCCACCGGTTGCTCGTCCATCTGGGGCGGCACCGCGGCCATTTCTCCGTACACCTTCAACCGCGAGAGCGGCCACGGTCCGGCATGGTCCAACAGCCTGTTTGAAGACAACGCAGAGCACGGCTTCGGCATGTACCTCGGCCAAAAAACCATCCGCGAAAACCTCATTGCACAGCTCACAACGTGTGCGGCAGATGAGCACGCAGACGCCGCCACGAAAGAAGCCATTGCAAACTATCTTGCAACCGCTGAAGACGGCAAAGCCAACACACCTGCCACCGATAAACTCGTTGCAGAACTTTCAAAACACGTGAACGAGTGCGAAACCTGCAAATATATCGTTGCCAACAAGCAATATCTCGCCAAAAAATCCGTATGGGTATTCGGCGGCGACGGCTGGGCATATGATATCGGTTTCGGCGGCCTTGACCATGTGCTCGCTTCAGGCGAGGACATCAATGTGTTCGTATTCGACACCGAGGTGTACTCCAACACCGGCGGACAAGCCTCCAAAGCAAGCCAAATGGGTCAGGTAGCACAGTTTGCGGCGGCCGGCAAAGCCATCGGCAAAAAGAGCCTTTCTGAAATTGCCATGAGCTATGGCTACGTCTATGTGGCACATGTGGCCATGGGCGCAAACCAAGCACAAACCATCAAAGCCATTGCCGAGGCGGAAGCCTATCACGGCCCGTCTCTCATCATCGGCTACGCGCCTTGCGAAATGCACGGCATCAAGGGCGGCATGGCAAATTGCCAGTCTGAGATGAAACGCGCAGTGGATGCCGGTTATTGGCATTTGTATCGCTTCGACCCGCGCATGAAAGCAGAGGGCAAAAACCCGTTCACGCTTGACAGCAAAGCGCCGACAGCCGATTACAAAGAATTTATCGAGAGCGAAACCCGTTACAGCCGCCTCGAGCGCAGCTTCCCCGAACGCGCAGCCACCTTGTTTGAAGAAGCTTCCGAAAACGCAAAAGACCGCTATGCACATCTCACCAAATTGGTGGAATTGTACAAGTAATTGTAACAAAACAAACGCAGGGACGAATGAAAATTCGTCCCTGCGTTTTTGTTTTTTGCGCGATATGCTAACCAACCATTGTTAAAATGCGCGCATATTCGGTGTGAATGGCGCGATAAGTCGATACAACCGGATCACGTGCGATGTCGGTGGCGTGCAAAATATCGTCAAAATCCTGTGCGAGAATCTTGCAAATTTGCGCGTCCAGTTTTCCCTCTTTGGCAAGCTGCGCCACAATGGCAAGCGTTTTTTCTTTCGGAAACGGCTCCTTGTAGCTGCGCCGGCTGCCCAGTGCACTCACAATATCCGCCACAGCCACAATGCGCTGCGGCACGCTCAGCACATCGCCATAGAGGCCATAGGCATAACCCGAGCCGTCGAGCTTTTCATGATGTCGAATAGCAATTTGCACAATCTCATCGTCAATGCGTCCCGTCAAAATCTTTTCGGTATAAACAACATGTGTGCGCATAATATCCATTTCATCAGGCGATAATTTCCCCGGATATTCCAAAATAGGCAGCGGAATGGCCACCTTGCCAAGGTCGTGCAGCAGTGCGCCGAGATAAATTTTTTCAAGCGTGTGGCGCGGTAAATGACAGCGCTGCGCAAGCTCCATGCTGATGGCGGTGGTGTTGATGGTGTGCGTCACCGTGTGCTCACTGCGAAAATCAACCGAAAACACAAGCATTTTGATGTACGCCATAATATCCTCTTGCGTCACGCGCAGCGCCGCTGCAACTTTATTTGCAAAAATAAACGGTGCATCGCCGGAGATTACTTGCGCAAACGGTCGTGCGCGGTTTTCTTTGATAAAAGAAGCCACAAGCGCCGGCGAAAAGCGGCCGGGGTCGGCGGTGAGAAGCGCCTCAATTTCAGCATCGGTTTTGCCGTCCATCAGGCATAAATCCACGCGGTCAGCCAAAGAAAGAAGCGCAGCATAGCGCAAATCGGGCATGCCGGAGTTGTGCAGCGCCTCATAGCGCTGATGGTGATATAAAATCGGCAGCGCACGGTCGCAAAGCGGGGTAAGATTTTTCAAAAAAAGATAGCCATAGATGGAATGATTCCAAATTTTTTGGTTTTCAAAACCAAGCATTTCGTCGATTTCCTCGGTTTTGTAGGCGCCGATGTCGTGAAATTCGCACAATAAAAACAGCAAATCCATATCAATGTCGCGCAGAGAATCGTCTGAAAGCACCAAGGTAGACGCCAAAAGCGCCACACGCTCGCCGTGTGATACAAGGCGCGGGTCAATCAAATTCAGCGCAGCAGCAATCATTTTTACAATATTTTCCTGTCGGATGTCCGTGCCGCTCACAAGCTCCATAAAGCACCTCCCAAAAGTAAATTTCAATTCCTATCGTACACTATTTTACAAAAAAAGCAAGCATTGCTTAAATTGTAAAAAGCGGCTATAATAGCTTTATCTTGACACGGTTGTGGCAAATGAAAACGGAGGTAAAGCATGAATATTTTAATTGTTGGCTGTGGGCGTGTGGGCATGCAGCTTGTGCGTGCAATGGAAACACTGGGGCACGATGTATCGGTGGTGGACGATGACCCGACGCGGCTGTCGCAACTGACCGAGCTTAGCCCGCCGTTTACCGGCATGGCGGTGCGCGGTGTGCCCATTGACGTGGATATTTTACGCAGCGCGGGCATTGAGGCGTGCGATGCGGTGGCGGCCGTCACGCAGGACGATAACATCAACGTGATGGTTGCGCAAATGGCAAAAGAAGTGTTTCACGTTGACAATGTCATTGCCCGCGTCACCGACCCGAGCGCGAAAGAAATTTTCAGCGAGCAGTTTGGTCTGCGCACCATTTGCAGCACCAATTTAACCATGCAGGCCTTTGTTGCCGGCCTTTTGCACGAGGAAGAGGAGGAGGAGCAATGCGTACTGTTTGGCTCTACCACCGTCAATTTTTCGATGCTGCCGGTGTGCGAAAAACAGCTTGGCATGCACCTAAATGCCGTGGAAGTGCCGCGACCGGGGCTTGTGCCGTTTGCGGTGTGGCGCGCGAATGACGTGATTGATTTAGAAACAAAACAAAGTCCGGTGTTGCAATCGGGCGACAAAATAGTGTTTGCCGCAGTGGCTGATTAGCGTGCGGCAGGAGGAGAAAAAATGCGAGTTTGTATTGTAGGCGGCGGCAAGCTGGGTTATTATCTGGCAAAAACATTGCGCGAGCATGGCCATGTGCCGGTTTTGGTGGAGGAAAACGAAACCACCTGTGCGCAAATTGCCGACAGTTTGGAAATGACGGTCATTCACGGCGACGGCACAAAGCCGGAAGTGCTTGAAAGCGTCCAACTGGAAGAATGCCAAGCGCTTGTGGCCGTGACAGGACGCGATGAAAACAATTTGGTGGCCTGCCAATTGGCAAAACAGGTGTTTCACGTCAAAAAAACCGTGGCGCGTGTCAACAACCCGAAAAACGCGTCGGTGCTTAAAATGCTTGGCGTCGATATTGCGGTGTCGAGCACGGACAATATTGCGCGACTGATTGAGCGCGAAGTGGAAACCGCCGCCATTCGGCAGTTGCTTAGCCTCGCCGGCGGCACCACGGCGCTGACGGAAATCAGCGTGCCGGAAAAATTCATCTATAGCGGCCAAACCTTGGCGCAGCTGACAATTCCCGAGGAGGTGGTGGTCATTTCGGTCACGCGCGGCGACGAATTTATCATTCCGCGCGGCTCCACGCAAATTTGCATCGGCGATAAAGTGTTGGTGCTCGCGAAAAACGACGCGTTTCCGGTGCTTGCCAAAGCGTGGAAACTGCGCGATTTAAGCAAATAAATTCATCGGGTGCGGTGCAAGATTTGTCCATACAGAAAGGGGCGCAGGGCATGGAATTTGCGGTTTCACGTCGCGGCGGCGCAGTGATTGGCCTATGGGCAATTTTGCTGTGTGCGCTTGTGTGCGTGCCGTTTTGGGGCAGCGCGTTTTTGCCGACGCTCGCTGTTTTTATCTTGGGCGGCATGTTTCTTTTTTTGGTGGCAACGGTGCATTTTTCAACCTGCCATGTGCGCTGTGGTGCACATCATCTCACGATGCGACGCGGTATTTTATATACGGTGACGCGGCGTGTTCCGCTGCGTTTTGTCACGGGTTGCCAAATATTGCGCTCCCCGCTGCAGCGCCTTACAGGCACCTGCATTTTGCTTTTGTTTGCAAGCGGCAGCACCACACTTGTGGCCGGCGCAGATTTCGCGGATGCCGAGCGGCTGTCCGCCTTTTTGGCGCACGGCAAAGGCGCAAATTGACGGCCGATGCGCCGCAGACGCGGCACCGTTTTCACATCATTTTTACATTGCGCTACTTGCGCTATGGTCTTGTTTTGTGCGCCATTCCCATGGTGCAGGCGCTGTTGCATTGGGATTTAAACGCGCTGATTACGGCGCTGTGGCAGGATGCGGCAATTTTGCTTTTTTTCGCTGCTGCGGCGTTTTTGCTGTGGTTTGCCACATCGTATACGCTTTCTGCCGCCGGCATTCACTTGCGGCAGGGCATTTTGGTGCGCCACAGCCTCTTTTTTGCGGCAGACAGCATTGCCGCGCTTGAAATCAGCCGGCCACTGCATTGTCGGCTGCTTGGCGCAAGCGTTTTGCGGCTTTATTTCAAAACGCAGGCCGCGCCGCGCACCTATGCGCTGTATTTGCCGCGCAAAGTGGCGCAAAAAACAGCGGAGCAATTGCTGCCCGTGCGCGCGGATACCTCAGTGTTTGCGCCGACCGGTTTTGAAAAAATGGCATTTGTGATGCTCAGCGCAAATGTGCTTACGAGCGTTATTTTTATGAGTATGGGGTGGAAACGCGTCGGCGAAATTTTCGGGCAAGATTTGCAAGATTTGGCATTCGCCAATTTTTCAAAACTCACCGCACTGGCCGCGCATTTTCTGCCGGCCGGCCTTGCGTTCATCACGTCGGCGCTTTTTGTGATTGTAAGCCTCACTTTTTTGTATGCGCTTTTGCATACGGCCGGCTTCACCGTTTGCCGCAACGGCGGTGTCATCATTATGCGCGGCGGATTTATCACAAAAATAGAGCGACGCATCGCTGCAAAAAGCGTGTCGGCCTGCGACGTGCGCATCACGCCTGTGGCAAGGCTTTTGCGGCGCTACCCCGTGTATATCACGGCGGGCAGTTTTCAAGGCGGAGATATTCCACTGTTGTTGTTTAAAAAAGATGCGCCGCAAATGGCGGAGATGCTTTTGCAGGATTTTACGCCGCCCACGAAACAAATGTGCGTGCCATCGCGAAAAAGCGTGCCGCAATATCTCTGGAAACCCGCCGTCGGCCTTGCGCTGTCGCTGGCAGTGTGCGGCGTTGCGCTCACGATTATGCCGCAACTTTTGCCGATGCTCGCGGTGCCGATGGTGCTTTTTTCATTGAGCTTGGCACAGTCCACAGAGGGAATTTTTAAAGAGGGTGTCTGTAAAAACAGCAACCGTACGTTAAGTATTTGCTTTACGCGCTTTTTTACACGACATGAGGTCTGCGTGTTTTCTCAGGACACTGCCTATACTTTGGTGGCACATTCGCTGTCTATCAGCGCAGGGCGCTGCGATTTTTATGTGCATTTGCCGTGCCGCCTCAAATATCGCGTGCGCGGTATTTTGCGCTATATGGCAGACGACCTCCCCTTTATATTGTAAAGCGAAAGGAAATAAAATGTATCGTGCTGTTATTTTTGATTTAGACGGAACCTTGCTCAACACGCTGACAGACCTTGCAAATGCGGGCAATCACACGCTGCAAGTGCTGCGTTTTGCGCCGCATCCGATAGAGGATTATAAAAAAATGGTCGGCAACGGCATTCCCAAATTGGTGGAACGCTTTTTGCCGCAGCAGGCGCGCGGCGAAGCGACGCAAACCCTTGCACTGCACTTGTTTATGACGTATTATGACGCGCACAAGGCGGATAAAACCGCGCCGTATGCGGGCATTGCAAGCCTTTTGCGCAGTCTGCACGAAAAAAATTTGCAGTTGGGCGTTGTGTCAAACAAAGAGGATACGATGGCAAACGACGTCATTACGCATTATTTTCATGACGTATTTGACGCGGTGGCCGGACATATTTCGGGCACCGCACCAAAGCCGAATCCGGCGCGCGTCAACGAAATTGTGGCACAATTTGGCGTGTCGCCGCGCGAGGTGCTGTATGTGGGCGACAGCGATGTGGATATTTTCACCGCCAAAAACGCGGAAATGGACAGTTGCGGTGTGCTGTGGGGCTTTCGCACAGAGGCCGAACTTGCGGCGGCGGGCGCGACCTATCTCGCCAAAACACCGGCAGATATTTTGGCGCTTTGCGACACAAATCCGGCATGGCAGGGCGACGAACACAATTGCTTTTATCGCGCAGATGCGAAATAAATGAAAAGACGCTGTTGCAGCAAAAAACTGCAACAGCGTCTTTTTTTATGCGATGCTCTCCCTCGCGGGACGAATTTTCGTGCGATGCAAGAACACGGCAAGCGGTACAAAGTTTTACTCGTTTTTGCTCGATAGGATGGCATTCGCCCAAATTTGCGTTGCCTCCGCCGTGATATGGATGCCGTCCGTCGCGGCATAGTGCGGATTCAAACTGCCGTCCTCCGCAAGCAGTGCCGCGGGCACTTCCACAAATCGCATTCCGTTTTTATGTGCTGTTTTTCGCACAGCATCGTTATATGCCGTTGTGTTTTGGAGCGAGAGCATCGGCTTTTTTGCGGCGGCTTCGGCCGTGATGGGCAAAATGCCCACAGCGGCAATGTCTGCCGGAAGAAAGGACTGCTCTGCGTCATAATTTTCGCGAAGCCACGCGAGCCATTCATCCATATCCCGCGCCGCCGCCTCGGCCGATTTTGACGCGAGCGCATTGGTGCCGCACAGCACAAACAACCAGTGGTGCCCGCGATACTGCATCAAATCGTCACGTATTGCTGCAATTTGCGTTTTGCTGCCGTCTTTTGCTGCCGCATTATCAAGCCACTCGCGCGCGCCGACGCCTGAATAGGAACGATTCATCGCGTTTTGCAGTGCGTTTGGCGGATACAGCGCAAATTCCTGCGCCATCGAATCTCCGGCAATCACCGCATGTGCGCCGTCATCCCACGGAATCACCGCATCGGAAACATTGCGGCATGCCGCCGGCCCGCTGTTGCATCGTCCCATCCAATCAGACGGCGGGATTATTTTGCCGCCCTGTTTGACGGTCATGCGCAGTGCGGATAGCGCATTTTCTGCCGTTGAAACGCTGTTTTGCGCAATGCATTGCCCTGCATAAACCATATCGCCCGCGTGATAATTTTCCTGCGCGGTGCAATTTTCGTAGATAAATTCTGTGCCGTCCGGCGCTTGCACCGCAACACCGTTTTGCAAAAGTGTGAGCGTTCCGCCCATGGCCGCACGCACCGGCATCGTGCTTTGTTCCGTGATGGTCAGCGCGGTTTCGTCCTGCACAATGCTGTCCGGCGCGGCCTCTGCCGCAGTGCCGCCTTGAAACGGCCAAATCCACATGCCCTGCTGTAAAACAGTGTGCGTATAGGCGCTTTCGCAGCTTTCCGGCAGAGAAACAAAGCGCAGCGGGTCGACAGAAAGGCCGTTTTCCTGCATTTCAAAATGTAAAAATGTTGTAGATGTGCCGATTTTTTCGCCTTTTTCTACGGTCTGTCCTTTAGATACGGCGATGCTTTCAAGCTCGACATATCGCGAGAGTAAACCGTTTTCATGCGTGAGCGTGACGCTTTTTGGCAAAATTTCAAACACAGTGCCCGCGTCTGCCGCCACAATTTCCAGCTCGCCGCCGCCGCGCAAATCCATGCCGTAATGAAACGCGTCCAGTTGCCATTCTCCAAAATAAGTGCTTGCTTCTGTTGCTTTCGGCATCGGAAACGTCATGCCGGAGGCTGCTTTCGCGTTGGAATTTGTCGCCGTTTGCGACACCGGCGGCAGGGAAGACGCCACCGCGGGCACTTGCAGTGTGCATGCCACAAGGCCGCCGCAAAGTGCAAGGCACAGCGCCATCGCCACAAAAACAATCGCACCGCGCCGACGCTTTTTCACAAATAAATTTTGAAACCGCTGCCGCAAAATACGCTTGCCACCGCCAAATTGTGTGGTGAACAGCGGTGCTTTTTGCTGTGCGGCACACAGCAGCGCGTTTGAATACGCCACGCGACAGCCGTTGCCGCAACTGTGCAAAACGGCTTCGTCGCACGCAAGTTCAATGTCTTTTTGCGCCTCTTTGCACAAAAGCCACACCGCAGGGTTGAACCAGTGCAGACAAAGCGCCGCTTGA
>JAVXRV010000077.1:0-8967 GCA_036643515.1 Ruthenibacterium sp. | reverse complement strand
GTTTTTCATCAATCGGCACATACTGTGCTGTGCCGTAAACTTCACTGGTGGACGTGATTAAAAGGCGCTTTGTGTCAAGTTCACGCGCGGCCTGCAACACATTCAGCGTGCCTTTGATATTGGTGTCAACATAGCTGTCGGGCGAGTGGTAGCTGAACGGAATCGCAATCAGCGCGGCAAGATGATAGACAATCTCCTGTCCTTTCATCGCCGTGCGCACGCCGTTCGGGTCGCGAATATCGCCCATAAAAAATTCAATTTCATTGCGGATTTCCGGCGCGAGGGTATCAAGCCAGCCGCAAGTGCCAAAGGAATTATAATAACAAAAGGCCTTCACTTTTTCGCCTTTTTTCACAAGTTCTTCTGTGAGGTGGCTGCCGATAAAGCCGTCCGCACCTGTAACCATCACTGTTTTCGACATTATTTTCTCCTATCTGCCCAATAGTAAAATCAATAGTTCATACATGTTTGTTATTATACTATATTCAGCAGCTTTTTTCAATCAAAAGCTTGCCTTTACAAAATGGACAGATTCTCTTATAATAAGGTTTTAAGATAAAATTTACAAATCCTTGCGAGGGAGTAACTTTATGACATTGACGAGTGTCGGCTATCTGCTGTTTTTTGCGGTGGTGGCCGTGTGCTATTATCTTGTGCCGAAGCGGGCGCAAAATGCGGTTTTGCTGCTTGGCAGCCTTTGTTTTTATGGCTTTGGCCTGCCCAAAAGCGGCGCTTTGTGGCTGCGTTTGCTGCCGCTGTTCATCCTCATTTCTTCGACGGTGTTCACCTTTGTGATGGGCAAAATCATCGCCGATTCCACCGAAAAAAAGCGTCGCGTTGCCACTGCAATCAGCATTCTTGTCTGCGTACTTGTGCTCGCCGTGTTTAAATATTACAACTTTTTCGTGCCGTCTGTGCTCGGCTTCACCAGTTTTGCAAAGCTTGCGCTGCCACTCGGCATCAGCTTTTACACGTTCGCGTCCATCAGCTATCTTGTCGATGTTTCGCGCGGTGATATGCCCGCCGCCACCGATTTTGTCGCCTTTGCGGTGTTCGTCAGCTTTTTTGCCACCATCACGAGCGGGCCGATTTGCCGTGCACAAAAACTGCTGCCGCAGCTTGCAGCGCCGCGCAATTTTGACGAAAAACGCACCGTAGACGCTTTGCGCCTTGCTTTATTCGGCTTTTTCAAACAAATTGCCATCGCGAATGTGCTTGGCCTTTATGTCAACCAAATTTTTGAGCATTTGGACAAATACACCGGTTTCACCCTCACCTTTGCCGCATTTTTATACGCCATACAGCTTTATTTTGAATTTGCCGGCTACTCCGACATCGCCCGCGCAAGCGCACTTTTACTGGGCATCGACATTCCGGTCAACTTCAAAACGCCGTATTTTGCCACGAATTTTTCCGGTTTTTGGAGCCGTTGGCACATCAGCCTTTCCACTTGGCTGCAAGATTATATTTTTATGCCGCTCGTGTGGGGACGTTGGACGAGCCATCTGCCGCTCGTCGGCAAAAAAATCACGAATCCGCCCATGATTTCCTCTGTGGCGCTCGTGTTCATCATCAGCGGCTTTTGGCACGGCAACACCCTGCCGTTTGTGCTGTGGGGCTGTTTGCAGGCGGTGTACCGTGTGGGCGAGGAGCTGCTGCACAAGTGGTATAAAAAACCGCAAAAAAAGCCGAAATTCCTCTTGCGTGCGTTTAAAACCGTTTGCGTTTTTATTTTATGGGCAGAGAGCCTTGTATTTTTTCGCATTGGCCTTTTGCCGAATGGCACGGCGCATATGTGCCTGCAAACGCTTGCAAAACAGCTGCGCGGCGTGTCATTTTCCGCCTTTTTAACGGACACATTCGGCGCAATTCAGTCCGGTTTTTATGTCAAACCGTTCATGGTTGCGGGATATTGTGCTTTTATACTCATTGTATTGTCAATCGGTTTTTATACTGATTGGCTCCAATGTTTTCGTCAAAAAGACAAGCACATTTCGCTGCAAGTTGCCACCCTAAAGCCTCTCGCACGGTGGAGCGTTTATTACGGCCTTACCCTGCTGATTTTCGCCGCATTCATCATGCAGAGCGGCGGGTTTGGTACTGTCAGCTTTGCGTATGCGAATTTTTAAAGAAAGGGCGTTTGTACGATGAAAAGAATTTTACCAAAGCTCGCCCTGCTCTTTTTGCCGATTGCCGTGTACCTCACTGTTTTTGTGTGTTTTGAGCCGAACAATTATTTTAATCTGCGCAAAAACGGCAGCGATAACAGCCCCATTGCACGCATCCGTGCCTATGAAAAAAATCCGCTGAATCATTTGATTTTGGGTGACAGCCGCATGGCGCATTTCGACATGGCGCTTGTGGAAAAAGCGGCCGGCACCCCATACGCAAACGCGGCCTACGGCGGCGCCAGTCTTGAGGAAAGCATCGACGAATTTTATTATTTATACGCGCAAAATCCGGCGATTGAGCACGTGGTGTTCGGTCTGTCATTCTACACGCTGAACAACAATTATCGCACGCAGAATCGTATGAAAACCGTCAAAACACAACTCAAAAATCCGGCGGCATATGTGTTCAATCTCGAGTACAATCTCAACGCATTGACTGTGCTTTCCGACACCCTCGCGCGGCGTCCCAATGTGGAAGAAACTGCCGAGCATACACCCGCCGAATATGTCGACGACACAGGCGCGGCGCTGCCCTACCGCAAAGATTTGATGGCATACACCGAAACTTTGCAGCCGATTTGCAAAAATTACACAGTCAATGAAGCGGCGCTTGACAAGCTTTTGGCCTTAGCAACGTTTTGCACTCAAAAAAACATCCGCTTGACGCTTGTTTTTCCGCCGATGGACGCAAGTGTGCGCGCACTTGTCTGTGTGCCGAACGGCATCGACACCGCGATGGCGGCTGTGCTGCAAACGCTTGAAAGCAGCGGCGCACAGGTGCTGGACTATGAATGGACGCGCGACCCAAACTACGCTGACACGCAGTATTTTGACGGGTTTCATCTTGACACCCGCTACGGCCTGCCCATTTGGACCGAAACTTTATTCCGTGAGGTGGCATGATGGCAAAAAAATTGGATTTTTTGATTCTTTATGAGCACGTCATGCGCGAATATGAAAGCTTGCTGCTGTTAAAAGCAGAGCTTGTGCGCCGCGGCTATACGGCCGAAATTCATCAGCTGCTCGACCGAAAAAAGCTCAAATACGCCACATGGCAAAAGCCGGAAGTGGTTGTCACAAGCTGTATGTACGATGACGAAGCGCTCAACAGCCACGTATATAATAACGTAGGTGTGTGCAATAAAGTGGTGAATTTGCACTGGGAACAAATGCTGTCTGACACGCAGGAAGACGGCGCGTGGTTCAATTTTAACGGCAATGCCAAAAAGTGCGTGCAAACCTGTTGGGGCGAAAAAACAAAAGAGCGCCTCATTGCCCATGGTATGAAAGCCGAAAATTGTCCGGTTACGGGCGCTGTGATGATGGATTTTCTGCGGCCGGAGTTTGACGGCTACTTCATGGACAAGGCGGCGCTGTGTAAAGCGTTTGACCTCGACCCCGCAAAAAAACTTTTGCTTTATATTTCGTCGTTCGGCTACGCCAGTATGAACGATGCGGAAGTGCAGGAACTGTCTGCGATGGCCGGTGAAGATTTTACAGGCTTTGCCAAGACCAACCGTGAGAGCATGTCTGCCACGCTCGACTGGTTTGACCGCTATCTCGGCGCACATCCCGAAGCGGAGCTTGTGTATCGCCGCCACCCGAGTGAATGGAACAGCCCTGCGCTCCTTGCGCTCGCTGAAAAAAGGCCGAATTTTCATGTGATTTTTGCCGACAGCGTCAAGCAGTGGATTGTGGCGGCTGACGCCATTTTCATCTGGATGAGCACCGCGATTGCCGAGGTGTATTTTGCCGGTAAAACTTGCCATATTTTGCGCCCAACGCCCATTGAACATGAGTTTGACCCCGTGATTTATAAAGATGCCGCCGCCGTTTGCACCTATGATGCCTTTGAAACCGCAGCCGGACAAGAAGATACGCCATTCCCGATTGCGCAGGAAATCATTGAGGGATATTTTGACAAAAGTACGATTCCGTCTTACATTCGTATGGCAGATTTGCTTGAAGATGTGCTGTTAAATCCGCCGCGCGACATGCCGTTTTCGCCACCGTTTCAACCGCATTTTAACGCACTGAAATATTGCGCCTTGCTCGGCGTACATGCGCTTTATGCACTGCACTGCAACCCGCAAAAGCTGTCGGCATTCGCGGGACGTATCTATGGCTATGTGGACAAGGCGCACATCAGCAAAGAGGAAATTGCACGCATGGAAGCCAAAATTGCACAGTTTATTTCATAAATCACATGTGAATATTTTATAAAACAACAGGGATTGCAGCATTTGCCGCAATCCCTGTTGTTTTATTTTTGTTGCATGGCGCAAAGTGCATTTTTTACCGCTTGTGCCGTATCGCCCGACATTTTATGTCCGGTTAAATACAGTGCCGTTTCTTGCCATTCTTGCATTGTAAAACGGTTGGCCGCTATTCTTTGTAGCGTAAGATGCGTTCTTTCCGCATAAATTTCGCTGTGCAAATCGGAAAGATAATCACATCCTACCGTTTCTTTCAAAACGTCGAGCAAATTTTTTTTCGTTTCATTGTCCGGCTTCATTCTTTTTCCCCTTACCGTTTTAAACTGTCTTTTCTTACATTATAACGCTTTTCAAACGTAAATTCAATGTAATTTTATATAATATTACTTTTTGAAAACGTAATACTATTTTTTAAAACAGGTATCATAAGAGGTGGAAGGGATGTGACCATTTGGACACTGCCTATGTTGGCAAACGTATCACCGAACTGCGTTTGCAAAAAAATATTTCCGAATACCGTATGAGCCTCGAATTGGGGCAGAATAAAGGTTATATACAAAGCATTACTTCCGGCAAAGTGCTGCCGTCCATGACGATGTTTTTTGAAATTTGCGATTACTTTGGCTTGTCACCCGCGGAGTTTTTTTCTCCCTCGTGCGGCGATGCACGGCTTGTGCAAGATGTTGTGGACAAGGTGCGTGTGCTGCCGCCCGACTCCCTCGCACTGCTTGACCGTCTGCTCGATTTGATTGCAAAACAGCGCACGTAAAACTCTTGTGCAATCCGTGCAAATGCGGTACAATAAGGGCACAGCCCGCCTGCTGGAACAAAGCGTGGCAATGTGCTGTACTCACTGCACAAGATGCAGAACAAAGGAGCAACTTTATGAAATATTGCAAAAAATGCACCATGCCCGACACGCGTCCCGGCATCACGTTTGACGAAAACGGCGTTTGCTGCGCATGCACCCATTACGAAAGCCGCAAAAATGTGGATTGGGATGCGCGTTTTGCGGAATTTAAAGCCATGTGCGACAAATATCGCGGCTGTAACGGCCCGGGCGGATACGACTGCGCTGTGGCCGCAAGCGGCGGCAAAGACAGCCACTATCAAATTTACATGCTCAAAGAAGTGATGGGCATGAACCCGATTATCTTCAGCGTGGAAGACAACTTTCCCATGACCGAAGCCGGCAAACACAATATCCGCAACATCAGCGAAACTTTCGGCTGCACGATTATTTCCTGCAAACCGAACATCAAAGTGCAAAAGGTTTTGATGCGCAAATTCTTTGAAAAATTCGGCAAACCCACTTGGTATCTTGACCGCTTAATCTACACATTTCCCCTGCATATGGCGGCCAAATTCAACACGCCGTTTTTGTGCTATGGCGAAAATGTCAGCTTTGAATACGGCGGCGGCAACGATGTCGAAACCTATTCGGCCATGGATCAAATCAACAACGGCGTCGCGGTCGGCATGCCGATGGAAGAATTGCTCGGCGACGGCGTCACCGAAAAAGATTTGTCGCTCACGCTTGCACCAAGCGCCGAGGAACTTGCAAAACTCGACCCGTTTTATATGAGCTATTTTGTGCCGTGGAACAGCTATCGCAACTATCAAAATGCCAAAGAACACGGTTTTCACGATTTGACGCACGAGTGGGATCGCACCCATCATGCCGAAAATTTCGACCAAATTGATTCCCGCGCCTATCTTGTGCACTCGTGGCTCAAATACCCGAAATTCGGCCATGCAGCCGCCACCGACTATACTGCACGCTATATCCGTTACGGCATGATGACGCGGCCGGAGGCCATCCAAATCATCAAAGAGCGCGACGGCAACCTCGACCCGCTGTGCGTGCGCGATTTTTGCGATTTCTGCGGCTATACCGAGCAAGAATTTTGGGCGATTATGGACAAATTTTATAATCGTGACCTCTTTGAAAAAGACGCCTATGGGCGTTGGGTGCTCAAAGAACCGATTTGGAACGAAACAATATAGCATACAGTCCCGCAAGGGAAACTGCTGTACGCAGCACGCTCAAAACCGTAGGAGATCACTCCTGCGGTTTTTTTTGAAAGGAAACAAGTCTATGCCGCGCAAGCTTTTTTGTGAAATTTCCCCATTATGCTATCAAATTTCTGTGCACAAATGCTGCGCCGTGCGCCGCCTGCACGATTTTTTCAGCACAGTGCATTTTGCAAAAACATTTTGCCAAACACCGCTCACGCATACAATTTGCACGCACCAATCGCTGATTTGCCGCAAACTTGGCAACACCGACCTTGTGTTGCAGGCGCATAAGGCGCAAAATTTGGCCATTGCCGCACCGCTTGTCAACGGTATTTTAATTCGTCCGGGCGAAACTTTTTCGTTTTGGCATCTCGTCGGCGCGTGCACCGCACGCAAAGGGTATCTTGACGGCTTAACCATCGCGCACGGCATGCCCTCGCACGATATCGGCGGCGGCATGTGCCAATTTACCAACCTCATTCACTGGCTTGTGTTACACACCTCGCTCACGATTACCGAGCATCATCACCACGACGGCGTCGATTTGTTTCCCGATTACGGCCGTGTGATTCCGTTCGGTCTCGGCACGTCGATTCTTTACAATTATCTTGATTATCGCGTGCGCAACGACACCGATAACACCTATCAATTGATGGTTTTTACCGATGGCACGTATCTGCACGGCACGCTGTATGCAAAGGCATTGCAGCCATATAAATATCACATTGCGGCGGAAAACGAACATTTTGTGCGCGAGGGCGGCATTGTTTACCGCTGCGGCAACATCACACGGCGCTGTGTGGATAAACGCACCGGCAACACGCTTGAAACCGTGCGCATCAAGCAAAATCACGCACGCGTGGCATATGACACGCAAAATTTAACCATCGCATGATAAAGTTACAAACGAAAAAGGCGTGCGACGGATTTTAAAAACCGTCGCACGCCTTTTGAAATTGATTTTATCCCTTGATTGCGCCGCCGGTTACGCCGGCGATAATTTTATCCGAGAGGAAAATGTACAGTAGCAACGTCGGCAAAAAGACAATCAGCACTGCCGCAAACATGCCGCCGTAATCGTTGGTGTACTGCATGCCTTTGACCATATTGTACAGGCCGACCGCAATCGGGCGCACTTTTTGTTTTGAGGCAAACAGCATCGACATGAAAAATTCATTCCAAATCGTGATAAAGTTGAAAATCGTCACGGTGATGATGCCCGGCTGTGCAAGCGGCATCATAATGCTCCAGAACGTTTTCATCGGGCTGCAACCGTCGATGGCGGCGGCTTCTTCAAACGTGGTTGACAGGTTTTTGAAGAACGACAGCAGGAAGAAAATCGTAAACGGTACATTCATTGCGATGTAGAGGAAGATAATCAAGCTGCGTGTATTGGCAAGTTTAAGCGCTGTAATAATGGAAAACAGCGGCATGACAATCATGATGACAGGCACGCCGAGCGCACCGGCAAACATGTTTTGCAGCAACATATTGCCTTTGAATTTGAAGCGCGACAGCGCATATGCCGCCGGCGCAGAAACAAGCACAATCAGCGTGCAGGAAATCGTCGTATAGAGCAACGAGTTCATGAAGAAGATGTTGACCTTTTGGCTTTCCCACGCATTGACGTAGTTTTCAAAATGGAAACCGGTTTCAAATTTGAACAATCGTCCGCCGATAATTTCGCTTGTGGTGGAAAAAGATGCCATGATTACCCAGCCGACGAGCACAATCGTGAACAAGAGCCAAATGATGCAAAGGATATAACCCGGCAAGAGTGCCGCTTCTTTTTTAAGATTGAGTCGCTCTTTGATTTTCTTTTCTTTTGCCATAATCTGCGCCCCCTTTACAGTTCTACATCGTCATTTTTGACGATGAAATTGGTGAACGCGAATGCTGCCACCACGATAATGGCCATCATCACGCCGATAGCTGCACCGACACCGGAATTGCGTACCGCCGCAGTCGCGTTCGACGCGCCAAATACCAGTTCATACATATAGTTGAGCGGCATGACCGTTTGATACGAAAGGTTGACGGAGTCGAACACCTGTCCCCAGATGAAGAACCCGACGCTCGAAACAGTCCACATCACAAGGTTTGTGCGGATGGAACCGCGCAAAAGCGGCAGTGTGAGGTAGAAGAATTTTTGGAATACGTTTGCGCCCTCAATCGTGGCGGCTTCGTAAAAGTCGACGCCGATACGGTCGATGCCGCTCATGAAAATCAGCATGTGATAGCCCACCATACCAAAGCAGTAGGCAAGCAACATGCTCCAGAATTTATGTGCGGGGTCTGTCCACATGACATTTTCGCCGCCAAAAAAGCGGATGATGCTGTTGAGCAAACCGAAATCTTCTTTGCTGAGCGCATAGTACAGCCACATGGTACCCATGGCCACAGCGGAAATCAAGTTCGGTAAGTAAATGATGCTGCGGAAAAATGTTTTGCCGCGCAAACCGCTTGTGAGAATGACGGCATACATGAGTGCAACCACCATGACAATCACGCCGCCCACAAGCCACAATTTGCCGAGGTTTACCATCGCTGTGATAAACATC
>JAVXRV010000076.1:0-9010 GCA_036643515.1 Ruthenibacterium sp. | reverse complement strand
CAAAATCCATCACCTGTTGGCTGCCGGAGGTCATGAGCAGCGCGTCGGTGTCGCGGCACAGCGTTTCGTGCCGATTGGCAAACTGTTTCACCGCCTCGCGCACGGCCGGCACGCCCTCGCTGACGGAATATTGCAGCACCGTGCCCGCATCCTGCGTGAGCAATTCGTTTGAAAACCGCGCAATCTCCGTCGCCGGAAATGTGCTTGCCGCCGGATTGCCGCCCGCAAAGCTGATGAGGGTCGGGTCGCTCATCTGCTTTAAAATTTCGCGAATAATGGACGGTGCCATGCCGTTCATTCTGTTTGAAAATGTATAGTTCATTTTGCCGCCTCCTGTTTTTCACGCGCTTCGCGTGCGGCTTCGGCAGCGCGCTCAGCGATTTCATTCTCGTCCTCGTCTTCTTCTTTTTCTTCGTTCTCATGCTGGATACCGGCATAACCTGTGTCAACGGTCACCACGGCATAGCACATGGAATCTTCCTGCCGCACCTGTTTTTGAATGCGATGCTTGAGTTCTTCTTCGCTCAATACAAAGCCCGCCGGCATCACGACGTCGAAAATCAAATTGGTGTGGCTTTCGCCCGTCACCATGCGAAAATCGTGCATCGAAAGTTGCGGCGAAATGCGCTGTACAAGCTGTTTTACCCACTCGCGCTTGGTGCCGAGCGCCTCATCGCCCGTCACAATGGGGTCGTAGTGAATCACCAGATGAAAATGGTCGTTTTCAAGAAAATCGCGCTCGATATTGTCGATGATGTCGTGGCTTTTCAGCGCACTTTCCTCTGCCGCCATTTCCACATGCACGCTGCCAAACCGTGCGCCGGGGCCGTAATCGTGCACCATCAAATCGTGTGTGCCGAGCA
This sequence comes from Ruthenibacterium sp., assembly GCA_036643515.1. Classification (GTDB taxonomy): domain Bacteria; phylum Bacillota; class Clostridia; order Oscillospirales; family Ruminococcaceae; genus Ruthenibacterium. The sequence goes on along the minus strand of JAVXRV010000076.1, from coordinate 8,147 downwards.
CGCCGGGATAGCTTAGGATTTTTTTAGCGATGCTCTGCACTAATTTTTGATTCGGCGCCGCGCCGAGCAAGGGGTTTAACGTATCTTTGATGATGCCGACGCCGCTGTATAAAATAAACAGCGCCACGGCAAGCCCCATCCAACCATCGAGATTCCACCCCGAAAGCATAGAAATCACCGCCGCCGCAAGCACGGCCGTGGTGGCAATGACGTCGTTGCGGCTGTCCATGGCCGTGGCTTCAATCGTGGTAGAGCCGATGCGCAGGCCGATTTTGCGGTTAAATGCCGTCATCCACAGTTTTACACCGATGGAAAGCAGCAACACAAACACCATCATTGCGCTAAATTCTACAGGTGTCGGCGCGATAATTTTATCAATACTCGTGTGCGCAAGTTCAAACCCGATGACGAGAATCATCACCGCAACCGCAAGGCCCGACAAATATTCAATGCGTGCGTGGCCATACGGATGCTCCTCATCTGCCGGCCGCGCCGAAAGTTTGAAGCCGACAAGCGTGATGATGCTCGATGATGCGTCCGAAAGATTGTTGATGGCGTCTGCCGCGATGGAAATGCTGCCGGACAATGTGCCGATGACCAATTTTGCGGCGCACAAAAACAGGTTGCACACCACACCCACAACACCCGCAAGGTTGCCGTAAGCCGTGCGCACCACAGAACTGTGCGTATCATCTTTATTTTTTACGAAGCGATGGATTAAAAAATCCGTCATACTCTTGCCTCCAGCTTTTTGTAATTCTTCTATTATAAGGCGCATATACAGAAAACACAAGTGGATTTTTGCGATTTTTATATACTTTTACCACAAATACGGTTATAATGATGATACAAAGCAAATTGAAATCACCGAAAGTGAGGCCTTTATGGAAAACAGCAAAATCATCGCACTTTTAATCGATGCCGAAAACGTATCGCCAAAATATATCAAAACCATTCTCGACGAAGTGAGCATGTACGGCACACCCGCCTACAAGCGTATTTATGGCGACTGGACCAGCACCGACATGAGCAGCTGGAAAAAAGCGCTCAACGAACACAATATTTCGCCCATGCAGCAGTTCAGCTACACGCAGGGCAAAAACGCGTCGGACAGCGCTATGATTATCGATGCTATGGATATTTTATATGCCAAAAATGTGGACGGCTTTTGCCTCGTGAGCAGTGATTCCGATTTTACGCGGCTTGCCTCGCGCCTGCGCGAAAGCCGCATGTTCGTGATTGGCATGGGCGAGAGCAAGACGCCGACGGCGTTTAAATCGGCCTGCGATACGTTTAAATATCTCGATGTCTTGATGGGCATGAAAAAAGAACCGCCTGTCAAAGCCGCCGCACCAATCAAGACCGTTGCCGAAAAGGTTGCACCGGAAAAAATCGACAAAAACGCGAAGGCGAAAAAAACGCCGCTCGCCAAAAAAAATACCAACAAAAAGCCGGATGTGCCCGCAGAAGCGCCTGTAAAAATAGAAGTGCCGATGGAAGCGCCCGCGATGCCCGAATTGCACAGCGACGAAGAAATTGCGTCGGCATTTGTGCCGCTTGAAGAAATTGTGGCGAAGATTCGCGAAATTGTCGATTACGATTCCGACGAGGACGGCTATATGCCGCTCTCGCAAGTGGGCGTGATGCTCAGCCGTCTGTATGCCGATTTCGACGCGCGCAACTACGGTTTCAGCAAACTGCACAAGTTGATTGACTACACAAAGGCGTTCGAAACCAAATATCAGCAGTTTGAAAACGGCGGCAAAAATCTTGTGGTGAAAAATAAATAGGCAAAAAAAATAGCGCAGATGTGAATTTTAAAGTTCGCATCTGCGCTTTTATTTAGTTTTTCAGTGCCTGTAACGGCGCGGGAATACGTCCGCCGCGATTGACAAACACGGCCGGTGAAAATTTGCTGATGGGTAAAATCGGCGCATAGCCGAGCAATCCGCCAAAATCAAGCACATCGCCCGCTTTGCAGCCGATGGCCGGAATCACGCGCACCGCCGTTGTTTTTGAGTTCACCATGCCAATGGCTGCCTCGTCAGCAATCAGCGCGCTGATGACGGCGGCATCCGTTTCACCCGGAATGACCACCATGTCAATGCCCACGCTGCACACGGCTGTCATGGCTTCAAGTTTTTCAATCGACAGGCTGCCACGCTCCACCGCTTTAATCATGCCGTCGTCCTCCGACACCGGAATAAACGCGCCCGACAGGCCGCCCACATGGTTTGACGCCATCACACCGCCTTTTTTGACAGCGTCGTTCAACAGGGCGAGTGTTGCGGTCGTGCCGCAGCAGCCGCAGCTTTCAAGGCCCATTTCTTCAAGAATATTTGCGACGGAATCACCGATGGCCGGCGTCGGCGCAAGCGACAAATCCACAATGCCGAACGGCACGCCGAGGCGCTCGCTGACAAGATTGCCCACAAGCTGTCCCATGCGCGTGATTTTGAACGCCGTGCGCTTAATCAGCTCTGCCACTTCGTCAAGGCTCGCGTCTTTCGGCAGCGCGGCAAGCGCCGCACGCACAGCGCCCGGGCCGGAAACGCCCACATGTACCACGCAATCCGGCTCGCCGACACCGTGAAACGCACCCGCCATAAAGGGATTGTCCTCGGGCGCATTGCAAAATACCACCAGTTTTGCCGCGCCCATGCACATGTTTTCTTGGGTCAATTCGGCGCTTTCTTTGACGATTTTACCCATCATTTTGACGGCATCCATGTTGATGCCGCTTTTGGTGGAACCGATATTCACGCTGCTGCATACAAAATCTGTTTCGGCAAGCGCGCGCGGAATACTCTCCATCAAGCGCACATCGCCTGCCGAAAAACCTTTGTGCACGAGTGCCGAATAGCCGCCCACAAAGTTGACGCCCGCTGCTTTTCCCGCAGCATCGAGTGTTTTTGCATACCATACGGGGTCAGCGTCCGGCGCACAGGCCAACAGCATCGCAATCGGCGTCACCGAAATGCGTTTGTTCACAATCGGCATACCATAAGTTGCCGAAATATTTTCGACAGTTTTCACAAGATCTTTGGCACGTGACGTAATTTTGCGATAGATTTTTTCGCACGCTTTTTTGCCGTCGGGGTCTGCACAATCAAGCAGCGAAATGCCCATGGTCACCGTGCGCACATCCAAACTTTCGTCGGTAATCATTTGAATGGTTTCTAAAATATCATTTGTGTTTAACATAGTTCTCCTTAAATACGGTGCATGGCATCGTACAATTCTTGCCGAGTGCAGTGCACGTCCACACCCATTTCGCTGCCTTTTTTCTGCATTCTCTCTGCAAATTCCATAAAATCAAGATTGCTTTTTGTCATGTCCACAAGCATAATCATGGCGAATGTGCCACGCAAAATGCGCTGGGTTACTTCTTCTACATTGACATTGCACGCGGCGCATGCGGTGCAAATCTGTGCCAAAATGCCGACTTGGTCGTTGCCGACGACTGTGATGACTGCTTCCATTGCAATTCCCTCCAATTTTCAATATAAAGACAGTATACCAAAAAAAAGCGCATCTTCCTAGTGTCTTTTTCCCCTTTTTTGGGCACAAAATAATTTGTATTTTGTCGCTTATTTACTTTCACGCTTCAATACATTATAATAGAATGCAATGATTGTAAAGAGGGGTTTGTAAGATGGAACAGATTTTACGCATTTTGGAAGAAAACGCGCGCATCAGCATTGAAGAACTTGCCGTGATGACGCAGAAAACGCCGGCCGAAGTGGCAGCCTTGATTGACGACGCGCAAAAAGCACATATTTTAAACGGCTATCGCGCACTCGTCGACTGGGAAAAAGCCGACGTCGCCCATGTGCAGGCCATTATTGAGCTGCGCGTATCGCCGCGCCGCGACTGCGGTTTTGATGAAATCGCTTCCATCATCGCCCATTTTGACGAAGTGGACAGCGTGCTTTTGATGAGCGGCGGGTATGATTTATCGCTCGTGGTCAAAGGCAAAAGTTTTCAAGATATCGCCCTTTTTGTGGCAAAACGATTGTCGCCGCTCGACGGCGTGCTCTCTACCGCAACGCATTTTGTGTTGCGCACCTATAAAAAAGACGGCGTGTTGTACGGCGAAGACAGCACCGATGAACGGGAGTGCCAGTTATAATGGATTATCAAAATTTACTGTCTGCCGCCGCGAAAGAAATGCGCCCTTCGGGGATTCGCAAATTTTTCGACATTGCGGCCGAGATGGACGATTGCATCTCGCTTGGCGTGGGTGAGCCGGACTTTAAAACACCGTGGGCGATTCGCGATGCGGGCATCACAAGCCTTGAAAAAGGCCGCACATGGTACACGAGCAACGCCGGTTTGAAATCGCTGCGCGCTGAAATTTGCACCTATCTTGCACGCCGGTTTGATTTGCATTACGAACCGGCCGAAACGCTTGTCACGGTCGGCGGCAGCGAAGCCATCGACATGATGATTCGCGCGGTGGTGAATCCGGGCGATGAAGTGATTATCCCCGAGCCGTGCTATGTGAGCTATTTGCCCATCACCACGCTGACAGGCGGCGTGCCGGTGTCGATTCCGCTGTGTGCCGAAAACGGTTTTAAACTGACGGCCGCGGCGCTCAAAGCCGCCATCACACCCAAAACAAAACTGCTGATTTTGCCGTTTCCGTGCAACCCGACCGGCGCTGTGATGCGCCGCGAAGATTTAGAGCCGATTGCCGCCGTATTGCGCGACACGGATATTTTTGTGTTGTCGGACGAAATTTATGCGGAGCTGACCTATGGCAGTGAGCGTCATGTGAGCATTGCCGCGCTTGACGGCATGAAAGAGCGCACACTGCTTGTCAACGGCTTTTCCAAAGCCTATGCCATGACCGGTTGGCGGCTCGGCTATGCGTGCGGGCCTGTGCCGCTCATTAAAATTATGACGAAAATTCACCAATCGGCCATCATGTGCGCGCCCACCACAAGCCAATATGCCGCCGTGACCGCGCTGAAAAGCTGCGACGGTGACATCGAGAGCATGCGCATTGAATACGATATGCGCCGCCGTTTGCTTGTGAAAGCATTCAACGACATGGGGCTTGCCTGTTTTGAGCCGGAGGGCGCGTTTTACGTGTTCCCATGCATCCGCTCAACAGGACTGTCCAGTGACGCATTTTGTGAAAAACTGCTGTTCAGCAAAAAAGTGGCGGTCATTCCCGGCACGGCATTTGGCGATTCGGGCGAGGGATACGTGCGCGTCAGCTATTCGTATTCCATTGCACATTTGACCGAGGCGCTGCGCCGTATCAAAGCCTTTTTGGAGGAGTTTTCCGCCCAATGAACACTGTATTCTGCTGCGCCGTGCCCTCCTACGATGACGCGTTGATTTTAAACGCATTTACGCGTATTTTAGACAGCTCTGCCGCCGCAAAAACGCTTTGCGCCGCAAGCCATGTTTTGCTCAAACCGAATCTGCTTGCAAAGCATGTGCCCGCGCACGCCGTCACCACACATCCTGCCGTTTTGCGCGGTGCAATTTTGGCGCTGCAAGCGCGCGGTGTGGCGCACATCACTGTGGCGGATTCCTCCGGCGGCCTGTACAATGCCACCGCGATGAACGCGATTTACAAACAAAGCGGTCTTGCCGCAGTGTGTGCCGAAACCGGTGCGACGCTGTATCTCGACTGTGCCTATGCGACGCGCCAAACAGACGGAAAGCGCGTGCGTTCGTTTAATTTGCTACAACCTGTACTCGAAGCGGATTTTATTCTCAATCTGCCAAAATTCAAAACCCATGTGATGACCGGCATGACAGGCGCTGTGAAAAACCTGTTTGGCACAGTGCCCGGCCTGCAAAAAGCAGAATTTCACATGCGCTTTCCCGAAAAAGAAGCGTTTGGCGAGATGCTCGTGGATTTGTGCGAATGTGTGCGTCCGCAGCTCACAGTGATTGACGGCATCGTCGGCATGGAGGGTGATGGGCCTGCCGGCGGCGCACCGCGTGAAATCGGTGTTTTGCTCGGCGGAGAAAATCCATACACGCTTGACCTCGCCCTGTGTCGCATGATGGGGCTTGACGCGATGACTGTGCCGTTTTTAAGCGCCGCACATGCGCGAAATTTATGCGATGATGCGCTTGATTTATCTTTACTTGCAGGTGATGTGGCGGCGGCCGCGCCGCTCGCGGATTTCAAACTGCCGGAGAGCTATGCCGCCATCAATTTTTCCGCACGCGCACCGCGCGCCTTGCGCTGGGCCGTTCCGCCGGTGGAAAAGTTGCTTGCGCCACGCCCGCATATCACAAAAAGTGCCTGTGTCGGCTGCGGAAAATGCGCTGAAATCTGCCCCGGCAATGCCATTGTACTGCAAAATAAAGTTGCGCAGATTCAGCCGAAAAGCTGCATCCGCTGTTTTTGCTGTCATGAAATGTGCCCCGCAAAAGCGATTAAAGTCCGACGCTTCGGAATTTTTAATTGGTAGGTGAAAAAAATGCCGCATACCGTAACGGTGCTGAGCCCCGCAAAACTCAATTTGACGCTCGCCGTCACCGGCCTTGCCGAAAACGGCTATCACACGCTTGACATGCTGATGCAAGCCGTGAGTTTATACGAAACCGTCGTGCTGAAAAAGAGCCGCACGCTACGACTTTCTCTGCCCGGCAGCACCGTGCCGGCAAACCCGCACAACACCGCCATCAAAGCCGCACTCGCGTTTTTTGAGGAAACCGGCCTGCTTGCCGGTGTGGACATTACCGTGTATAAAAAAGTGCCCGTGCGTGCCGGCATGGCGGGCGGCAGCGCAGATGCCGCCGCGGTTTTAGTCGGTTTAAACGCGCTGTACGGTGCAAAACTTTCGCTGCAAACGCTGTGCAAGCTCGGCGCGTCCATCGGTGCAGACGTTCCGTTTTCCATTCTCGGCGGCACGGCACGCGTCACAGGCATCGGGGATATCATCACGCCATTACCCCCCTGCCCACGCTGTTTTTTTACGGTTTGCATGCCGGCGGGCGGCGTTTCCACCCCGCAGGCCTATGCGCAATATGACGCGCTCGGCACAGATGTTGTCGTCGACACCGCCGCCGCCGCACAGGCCATTGTACAGGGCGATTTGCCCGCGCTTTGCGCACAGATGAAAAATGCGCTGACGTTTTCGTCCGGCTGTCAAGACACTGCGCCCATCTGCAAAATTCTGCTTGAAAACGGCGCAAACACCGCCCTTATGACCGGCAGCGGCGCGGCTGTATTTGGCGTGTACGAAACCGAAGCCGCCGCGCGCCGCGCACAAGATGCACTGTTAAAACAGTATCCGCAATGCTGGGTTGTCACGCCGGTGCCACATGGCACACACATTGTGAATATTTAGGAAAAAACTGCCAACACTCTTTGTAACGAACGACAAGGAGTGTTTTTTTTACATGAAAAAGTTAGAACTTTCGATACTTACCGGCTTGATTTTGGCGACGATTCTATCGCAATTTGGCGCGTTTGCCGCGACGTGCGACGAGATTCGCGGTGACACGTTGCGGCTGCACATTTTGGCAAATTCCGACACAAGGGCCGACCAAGACATTAAATTGCAAGTGCGCGATGCCATTTTAGAAGAATATGGCGCTGTTTTTTCAGCGGCAAGCAGCAAAGAAAATGCCAAAGAATGCGCCACTGCGTCACTTTACGGCATGCGAAAAATCGCCGAGGACGTGCTTTCGCAAAACGGCCGCCCTGCCGCCGCACAGGTGAAACTGGAACGGCTGTATTTTGACACCAAGGAATACGACGGCTTCACCATGCCGGCCGGCATGTACGACGCTGTGCGTGTGGAACTTGGCACAGCCGCCGGCCACAACTGGTTTTGCGTGATGTATCCGCCGCTCTGTTTGCCCGCGGCCAGTGAAAATAACACCATGGCGGTGTTTTCTGCCGACGAAAAGCGCGTGCTCAAAAGCGGCTACACGGTCAAATTTGCCGCACTCGAATGGCTTGAGCGGCAAAAGGCAATCGGGCAATAAGACTTGTTTATCAAAACCGTCGGTGCAACACACCGGCGGTTTTGTGCTGTTTACTGCTTGTTTTATGCCACTTGCGCCAAAACGCTTGCCATGTGTGCAACCTGCGCGTATGATAAAGGCACAGGATATCTTGACACCATCAATGGAGGAACACATGAAATTAAAAATCGAAGAATCTG
>JAVXRV010000075.1:0-9137 GCA_036643515.1 Ruthenibacterium sp. | reverse complement strand
GAGGCAAAATCCGCATCTGCATTAAATTGCGGCCATAAAGCCGTGAGGAGTGGTTTCATTCATTACACCAGTTTGTTGATTTCGTCACATAATTCGTCTACAATATTGCCGCGCAACATTCTGATTTGCTTGCCTTTTACAAAAAGCATGGCACAGTCAATGCCGCCCGCAATGCCAATATCTGCGTTTTTGGCCTCGCCCGGGCCGTTGACAATGCAGCCCATTACGGCCACTTTGATGGATTTATCACAGCCGCGCAGCCGTTCTTCTACTTCGTCTGCAATTTTTGCAACGTTGATGTTGGTGCGCCCGCAAGTCGGGCAACTGACAACTTCCGGCCCGTTGATGGGAATGCCGGCGGCGCGCAAAATGTCAAAACCGGCGCGCACTTCTTTTTCCGGCGCGTCCGTCAATGACACACGAATGGTATCACCGATGCCATCAAGCAGCAAACCGCCGATGCCCATGGCTGATTTAATCAGCCCCATGCGATAAGTACCGGCTTCTGTCACGCCGACGTGCAACGGATAATTGCACTTTTGGCTGAGCAGACGATAAGCGTCTATCACAATGGGCACATTCGACGATTTGATAGAGATGACGATATTGCTGAAATCGTGTTTTTCAAGCAATGCCACATGATAGAGCGCACTTTCTACAAGTGCCTCCGGCGTGACCGTACCATATTTCGCAAGAATTTCTTTTTCAAGACTGCCGCCGTTGACACCGATGCGAATGGGAATATTTTTGGCATTACAGGCGTTTGCAACAGCACGCACGTTTTCGTCTGCGCCGATATTGCCCGGATTGATGCGTATTTTATCAACACCCGCATCCACACACGCGAGCGCCACTTTATAATCAAAGTGAATGTCTGCCACCACCGGCATGGAAACGGCGTTTTTGAGTGCGGAAATCACAGCAACATCCGCAAGGGACGGCACCGTGACACGCACAATTTGACAACCTTCCGCCTCAAGCCGTTTTGCCTGTGCCACATTGCCCGCAATGTCGGCAATGGGAACATTGAGCATGCTCTGCACGGCAATCGGGTAATTTCCGCCAATCGACAGTGCGCCAATTTTGACAATTTGTGTCTGTTTTCGCATTTCTTTTCTCCTTTATATGGAACTTAAAACAACTGTGTGATGTCGTTAAAGGTAACCAAAAGCATCAACCCCATCAGCAGACAAAAGCCGACGGCATTGATGGCAATTTCAAATTTTTGCGGAATGGGCTTGCGGCGCACAGCTTCAATCACAAGAAATGTCAAGCGGCCGCCATCGAGTGCCGGAACAGGCAGTAAATTAAATACGCCGAGATTGATGGTGATGAGCGCGAGCAGTTGCAACACCGACTGTAAGCCATAGGATGATGCTTCGCCAATGACACTGATGATGCCGACAGGGCCGGAAAGGTCGTTGAGCGGCACGCGCCCTGTCACCAAATCGACAAGGCTCAACATCACAAGCCGCGCGAGCGAAAGCGTCCAGTTACCGGCCTCTTTGACAACATTGACTATATTTTTCGGCATGGCATATACTTTAAAATCCACAATCAAGTGCGTTTCGCCGTCTGTTTCTTTGGTTGTAAACTGCACCTGTGGCAGCTCCAATTATTTGCCGTCGCGCAGCACAGTCAAATCCGCCATACCGCGTTTTGTGCGCGCAAATTCATAGCTGATATCATTTGTGACAAAACAGCGTCTGCCGTTGACCGCCAAAATGGTATCGCCAACCCGCAAACCACTCGCTTGCGTGCTTGCATCCGGATAAAACTGCGCCACTTCGCGGCTGATAATATTCGGTTCCATGCACACAATCACAATGAGCACCAAAAAGCCCAAAATCAAGTTCATCGTCGCACCCGCAACCGTTACCAAAATGCGATTGCCAATCGGCGCGCGTGTAAATGAACCTGCGTTGTCACTCTCCTCGTCCTCTCCCTCCATGCTGACAAATCCGCCAATGGGAAACAACCGTAGCGCATACACAGTTTCGTTTTTCGTCCAACGAAACAGCGTTGGCCCCATGCCAAGTGCAAATTCATGCACGTCAATGCCGCTAAATTTTGCCGCAAGAAAATGTCCCAACTCATGAATGAAAATCACCGAACCGAACACAAAAACGGAGGTGATTGTTGTCAGCAAAAAAGAACCCGCAGAAGTGAGTAAAGACTGCATTCATCTACCAGCTTTCTTTATAAAGTAACATGGTTGCGCACAAATGCACGCGCTGCGGCATCGCATGCATACACATCCGCAAGGGTGTACGCTTTGCCGAACGGTTCACTGTCCACCACGGCTTCCACCAGTGTACCAATTTGTAAAAACGAAATTTTGTCTTGCAAGAAAAGCTGAACGGCTTCTTCATTTGCACCGTTTGCCGCACAGGGCGCAAGGCCGCCTTTTGTGATGGCTTTTTTGCATGCCGCAAGGCAACGAAATGTCGATTCATCCGCGACATCAAACGTCAATTCGTGCAATTTTGTAAAATCAAGCTCCGGCGCCGGACTTGCAAACCGCTGCGGCCACGTCAGGGCATATTGAATGGGAATGCACATATCCGGCACGCCAAGCTGTGCCAAAATGGAGTTGTCGCTGAATTGCACCATGGAATGAATCACGCTTTGACGCTGCACCACGATTTGAATTTTCTCCGCCGGCAGACCGAACAGCCATGCCGCTTCAATCAATTCGAGTCCTTTGTTCATCAAGGTTGCCGAGTCAATGGTGATTTTGCTGCCCATGCTCCAGTTCGGGTGGCGCAACGCATCTTCTTTTGTCACCGTGGCAAGTTCTTCTTTTGTTTTTCCGAAAAAAGGCCCACCGGACGCGGTTAAAAGTATTTTTTGCAGACTTTTTGCCGCGTGTGCGTCCTGCAAACACTGAAAAATGGCAGAATGCTCACTGTCCACCGGCAAAAGATGTACGCCGTATTTTTGCACGGCTTCCGTCACAAGACGGCCGCCCGTCACAAGGCTTTCTTTGTTGGCGAGTGCTACGTCTTTTCCGCTTTCAATGGCGGCAAGCGTCGCTGCAAGGCCGGCAATGCCAACAACGGCGTTGAGCACAATCTGCGCACCGTCCATGGCGGCAAGCGTTACAAGCCCATCTTTGCCGCGCAGCAGTTTGGGCGCATGCGGCAAAGCACGCAGTACCACAGCACATTCTTCGGCTGCCGCTTCCTCTACCACACAGACAATCTGCGGCGAAAATGCGGCGATTTGCTCCAATAACAAGGGCACATTATGATAGGTTGCAAGACCGAACACCGTATACTGCTGCATCGCGATAACACGCAGACTTTGCGTACCGATAGAGCCGGTGGAGCCGAGCAATGTAATTGTTTTTGACATACCAAAATCTCCTTATGAAAAGCTTGCCGGATGTGTAAAGTAATAGAACACCATCGTGACAACAATGGATACAAAGGGTGCAATGAACATCACACTGTCAAAGCGGTCGAGAACCCCGCCATGTCCCGGGAAAATTGTGCCATAATCTTTGATGGCACATTGGCGTTTGACGGCCGACGCGAATAAATCGCCGAGCATGCCAAGGCCGGAGCCGACACCCGCCAAGAGTGCAATCGTGATATAGTATGGGATGCCCAGTTTCGCCATGGGAATCCCCACGAGTTTGCCATAGATGCCCGCATATACGGCCGTGACCACAACGCCAAGCAGCATGCTGCCCAAGACGCCGCCAATGGCGCCCTCTACTGTTTTGTTGGGGCTGACCACAGGCGCAAGTTTGTGTTTACCAAAGGCACGCCCTGCAAAATATGCGGCGGAATCTCCACCCCATGCGACACCTAAAATCAAGAAAATAAAATAAATGGCGTCGTAGTTGTAGTTTTCTTGCGGCAAGAGTCGTTTTAAGTATATGAATGAGTAAAAGCAAAAAATGACAATGCCTGAAAACAGTGCCATGCCGCCAAGTTTTGCAAAGTTGATGGATTTTGAATTGAGAATGACACAGATAGCAAGATACAGTGCGAATAAATAAGAGGCCGGTAAAATCCAAACACGCGCAAGATGAAAATTGCTCAGCATAATCAACAGCGTATAAACGACAAAACCCCAGTAAATGTAAGGTGCCTTTTCAAATTGGAGTGCTTTAAAAATCTCGTGAATCGCAATCAAGCAAATGCCGGCGATGACAAGGTCAAATAAAATTGTTTCAAAAAAGAACATCACTATAAATAAGATGGCGATTCCGACCGCCGAAGTAATCAAACGTGTTTTCATATGATATGCCTCATTTGTTTAAATTCCGCCAAAGCGGCGTGTACGGGCGTTGTATTCATGAATGGCGCTGTCTAAGTCGGCACGCGTAAAATCGGGCCATAGCACATCCATATCCACAAACTCGGCATAAGATGCCTGCCACAGCATAAAGTTTGACAGACGATGCTCGCCGCTCGGCCGCAAAATAAAGTCGGGGTCTTTTTGGCCTGACGTGTACATCACGCTTGAAAATAAATTCATCGTGATATCCTGTGGTTTGAGAAGGCCATCCTGCACGCGCTGTGCCAAAATTTGCGTGCCGCGCAAAATTTCCTGCCGGCCGCCGTAATTGATGGCAATATTCAACACCGTGCCGGTGTTGTTTTTTGTTTTTTCCTCAATATCTGCCATTTGCGCTTTAAATTTTGCAGACAGCGGTGTGCGGTCGCCCATGAAATTGACGCGATTATTCTCTTTTTGATAGTCATATGCCATCAAAAGGTACTCGCCGAACAACTTCATAATGCCATTCACTTCTTCGAGTGGACGTGACCAGTTTTCGGTGGAAAATGCATAAAAGGTTACGCAGGCAATTTGTAGCTCGTTGCAGTAGCGAATGATGTCTTTAAACACTTCTGCGCCTTTTGTGTGCCCCGCTGTGCGCGGCAGGCCGCGTTTTTTCGCCCAACGTCCGTTGCCGTCCATGATGATTCCGAGGCTGAGACCTTTGGCAAAATCTGCTTGTTGCGGCATTTTCAACACTCCCTTTTTGTAAAACGATGTGCCGCACGCAGTCGGCGCACGGCACATGATTGATGCAATCGGCTTTGTGCTGCACACATTTATATGCGTGGCAGACTTTCTAAATTTCCATGATTTCCTTGTTCTTCACTTCGCAGATTTTATCCACTTCTTTGGTGTACCGATCGGTTACTTTTTGCATGGATTCCTCAAGTGCTTTTAAGTCGTCCTCGGTAATTTCGCTGTTTTTCTTTTGTACTTTAAATTTATCAATGGCATCGCGGCGCACATTGCGCACGGCGATTTTTGCTTCTTCGCCCTGTTTGAAACATTCTTTGACAAGCAATTTGCGGCGTTCTTCCGTCGGGGACGGGAATACAAGACGCATAATGCGGCCGTCGTTTGTCGGATTGATACCGATATCGGAGGTCAAAATTGCTTTTTCAATCAAATGCATCAGCGACGAATCCCATGGACTGATGGTCAACACGCGTGCCTCGGCCACAGACACCGCCGCAATTTGGTTGATGGGTGTCGGGGTGCCATAATAGTCTACCGTCACTTTGTCTAAAATAGACGGATTTGCGCGGCCGGCGCGGATGGTGGCAAGTTCTTTGGAGAGATGTGTCAGGACGCCCTCCATTTTTTGCTCATAAATTTTTGTTTCTGCGCTCATGAAATCACTCCTCTTCTTCGGTCACAAGTGTGCCGATTTGCTCGCCCTTTGCGGCTTTTGCAATATTTTCCGGGTGCATAATATCAAACACCAAAATGGGCACATTGTTGTCGCGGCACATGGTTGCCGCGGTGCTGTCCATCACGGCCAATTTATCGTTCAGCACACGGCTGAAGGTCAATTTGTCGTATTTTACAGCATCCGGATATTTTTTGGGGTCTTTGTCATAGACGCCATCCACCATGGTTGCCTTGAAAATGATATCCGCATTGATTTCTGCCGCACGCAGCGCCGAGGCTGTGTCTGTGGAGAAGAACGGATTGCCCGTGCCGCATGCCAAAATCACCACACGGCCTTTTTCAAGGTGACGAATGGCGCGGTTGCGAATATACGGCTCTGCAATCTGCTGCATGTTCAGCGCCGTTTGTACGCGCACTTCAATGTCGAATTTTTCAAGTGCATCCGCGACAGCAAGTGCATTCATGGCCGTGGCCAACATGCCGATTTGGTCTGCACGCGTACGTTCCATTTCACCGCTTGAGCGGCCGCGCCAAAAGTTGCCGCCGCCCACCACAATGGCAATTTCCACACCGAGTTCATGCGCCTGTTTAATGCCGGCACAAATTTTTTGTATTGTTTCTACGTCTAATCCGAAACCTTTGTCGCCACTGAGAGCCTCGCCACTGAGTTTGATTAAAACGCGCTGATACTTATTGTTCATGAAGCCACCATCCAAGCAATTGTATTTTCATTTTCTATTTTACAATACTTTGCGCATAAAGTAAAGGTTTACGGCGCAGGATGTTTTTTTAAATTATGTGAACTCTACCATTTCTATTTGCAGCAGCGCCATTTGCCATGCACTTTGGTATTCTGCCGCCGTGCTGCCAAAGACGATGATGTTGTCACTTGCGGGTGGCATAAGCGGCAGCCGCACTGTAAAAATGCTTCCGCCGCTTTCAGGGCATTGCGCCCAAAGTGTGCCGCCGTGCAGCGACGTTAAGTTTTGTGCGATATAAAGGCCGAGGCCGATACCGGATTTGTCCGCAAAACCCTTACTGGTTTTATACCAGTATTTCTCGAAAATATGTGGTAAATCTTCCTCTTGAATGCCACAGCCATTGTCTGTGACCGTAATTTCGGCACAGTTTTCCTGCTGTTTTAATCCGATTTGAATCACACCGCAATGCCGCGGCACCGCTTTCAACGCATTTGCCAACAAATTGAGCAAAACACGTTCAACCATCGGGGCATCACAGTGCACCGGCAATGGCATTTCCATACCCATATATGACACGCTTACACCATGCATTTGTCCATAGACCGCAACATTGGCGGTCATCTCACGCACAAGTGTTGTCAAATCAGTTTCCTGTATCATTGGTTTTGTAAAGCCGCGGTTAATCCGGCCTGTGTCAATCAGGTTGTTTGTGAGGCGCAGCGTGCGATAAACATTGCGCGTTGCAATATCGAAAAATTCTTTGTAATCCGCTTGATATTCGTCAGGATGATTATTTTCAAGTTTTGTTTCGAGCAATTGCAATGCGGATACTGTCACCGACAACGGTGTTTTAAACTCATGCGAAAGCGCCAACAGTTTTTCTTCTATGTCGTGTGAGAGCGCTGCTTTTGCGTGACTTTCAGACATGGATTTCGCTCCTTTTTGATTCTTGTAGACGAATGCTTTGTGCCACAATGGTTAAAAACTGCCCATTGGAAATTGTGCGTTTTTCCGCAAGTGCCGGCGAGAGTGCAAGCACCGATTGCAAGGTGGGCGTATAGCTCGCCATGGCGGCTTTGATGGCACAGGCGATGGCGCTTTCTACGCAGCTTGCATCCGTTTTGTGACGGGCGGCAATTTCAAGATAAATTTGTTTAAACATCAGCTGTCGGTTTTCTTGTTCGAGCAACGCACATAAAGCCTCTTGCACATAGTTGTAGCCAAGCACCTTGGCGGGAATGCCGATGGCAAGCACATGTTGCGAAATAAACTGCTCAAGCATCCATAAATTTCTTCCGCCGTTCGCATCGTTCAAGTGATGTACAAAGCGCACCCGTCGTGCCAACATGACAGCATCACACGGCTTTTCAAGAAAATAATCTGCGCCGCAATGCATCATTTCATGTACAATATGTTCTGTCCTATCGCTTGTTATTACCAAAAAGCGCGGAGAATCTGCCGTTTTGTGCTTATGCATATATTCCAAAACACCTAATCCGTCCAAAACCGGCATCACCAAATCGAGCAAAACCACATCCGGTTTCAATTTTTCAATCATTGCCAATGTTTCTTTGCCATCGTTTGCAATGCCACAACAAACCAAATCAGGTTGGCTTTCTATCTGTGCTTTTTCTATAATGCCAGAATCCAAATCGTTTTCCGCAATTAAAACGCGAATTTTCTTCCCGCATACCGGTGTCATACTTTATCCTCGGTTTCTTGCAAATAATTTTGCGTTTCCAAATCTTGCAGTACATCCTGCAAAACAGCCGGCGTAATTGCATTTTCATACAAAAACAGCAAGACGCGTTCTGCTACTTTGCGGGTTTGTGTGATGTTTTTTACCGTTTGTGTGCTGGACGTATATGCGCTGTGCTCCGCCACACAAACGCCATAGCCCGCTTCATACATGCCGTTTGACACCAGTGCATAAGTCAGCTCTTTTTCATGCTGCATCGCGCCCAATTGCGAAAACTTGCGCTTATAGACCAAATCATTCAGTTCCATGTCATCTTTCTCCACCGTTTCTTTTGTTTTTACAGGATGTTACCCCACTTGCAAGTTTACAGGTATCTATAGAGGTACACAACATAGAAAAACCAAGAATTTCCTCTGATGGCAGAATTATCTATTTATTTAATAAGTATAACACAAAATGTTGCGGTTTTGCAAAACAAGTTTTTTTATTTTTTAATGCTTTTTTACAAAAAGCCCTTGACATTTTTGCGCTTTTGCATTATCCTACTAAGAGCACCGCAAAGAAACCGCAATTGCCGTGGGGGCGTAGCTCAGCTGGGAGAGCGCTGCGTTCGCAACGCAGAGGTCAAGAGTTCGATCCTCTCCGTCTCCACCAGATTTGAATGCTAATTTTGATACGGTAAGTATCAACGTTAGCATTCTTTTTTTATGCAAAAAAATCCTGTACCTACGAGTTTTTTTGTGTTTCTGTGCTTGTGCTGTCGCTGCCTATACACGAAAAATGCGCCCTGTCTCCGCGTGTTTTTGCCGCTTTCTATACCCTCGCAGAACGATTCCTGTGAGGAGGGTGCAAAATCTCGGAGGGGGGTGCATTTTTTTATTTTGGGGTGCAAACAGCAAAAAAAGAGGTCAAGCCTTACAGCTCAACCTCAATCTCTGCGCCGTTCTTAAATTCAAATTTCATCTTGCCATCGTGGAAAACGGTGGCCTTTTCCAATAGTCCTATCCACAGCCTTTCGTTCCACGCTTCAAGGACAAGTGGCTGTTCTTTTATAGATTCAATGAAAAGCC
>JAVXRV010000074.1:0-9219 GCA_036643515.1 Ruthenibacterium sp. | reverse complement strand
GCCCATTTTTTCAGAGCGGTAATCGGCTGTGGCGCGAATGCCCGCGGCTTCAAGCTGCTTTACGATGCTCTCGGCATAGTCGTGATGCGCGTCGCTGATGGGCACAACACGCACCTGTTCGGGGCTGATCCACACCGGCAGTGCGCCGGCATATTTTTCAAGCAAAAGCGCGAGCGTGCGCTCATAACAGCCAAGCGACGTGCGGTGAATGATATACGGTGTTTTCGGCTGACCGTCTGTGCCGGTGTATTCCATGCCGAATTTTTTCGCAAGCAGCATGTCAATTTGAATCGTGATGAGCGTATCCTCTTTGCCGTATACATTCTTGATTTGAATGTCAAGTTTCGGGCCGTAAAATGCGGCTTCATCAATGCCTACTTCATATTTGACGCCGAGATGGTCGAGAATTTTCTGCATCGTATCCTGTGCCTCGTCCCATTGCTCTGCCGTGCCTTCGTATTTGTCGCTGCGGGTCGGGTCCCATTTGCTGAAGCGGTAAGAACAGTCTTCTTCAAGACCCACGGTTTCAAGCATGAATTTTGCGAGCGCAAGGCAGCCTTTAAATTCTTCTTCCAATTGGTCGGGGCGGACAATCAGATGTCCCTCGCTGATGGTAAACTGACGCACACGAATCAGCCCGTGCATCTCGCCGGAATCTTCATTGCGGAACAAGGTGCTTGTTTCGCCAAGACGCATCGGCAAATCGCGATAGCTGCGTTTGCGGTTGAGAAATACTTGATATTGGAACGGGCAGGTCATCGGACGCAGTGCATAGCATTCTTTGGTTTCGTCCGCAGCATCGCCGAAAATGAACATGCCGTCTTGATAATGGTCCCAATGTCCGCTGATTTTGTAAAGGTCGCGTTTTGCCATCAGCGGTGTTTTCGTCAAAAGATAACCGCGGCGTTGTTCCTCGTCCTCGACAAAACGCTGCAAAAGCTGAATCACGCGTGCACCTTTCGGCAGCAAAATGGGCAAACCTTGTCCAATCACGTCCGACGTTGTGAAAAATTCAAGCTCGCGGCCGATTTTATTGTGGTCGCGCTTTTTCGCGTCCTCAATTTTGGCAAGATGCTCTTCGAGCATACTCGATTTCGGAAACGCCGTACCATAAATGCGGCAAAGCGTCGCTTTTTTCGAGTCGCCGCGCCAATAAGCGCCGGTGGCACTTGTCAGTTTCACGGCCTTGACGGCGCTTGTGTCCATCAAATGCGGGCCGGCGCACAAATCGCGAAAATCGCCCTGTTCGTAAAAAATCAAATTGTCGCCTTTTGCGGCATGTTCTTCGAGCAGCTCAAGCTTATACGGCTCGTCTTTTTCGAGCTCACGCGCTTCGTCGGGCGTCACTTCTTTGCGCGTGAGGGGAATGCCCTCTTTGGCAATTTTTTTCATCTCGGCTTCAAGCGCCGTCAAATCTTCGTTGCTAAATGGTTTTTTCACGTCGAAATCATAGTAGAATCCGCCGTCGATGGCAGGGCCAATGGCAAGTTTTGCCGCCGGAAACAAATGCTTTACCGCCTGTGCCAAAATATGGCTGGCTGTGTGCCAAAACGCTTTTTTGCCCGCCTCATCGTCGAATGTCAAAATATCGAGCGTGCAGTTTTCGGTGAGCGGCGTGCGCAAATCCACCACATTGCCGTTTATTTTTGCGGCACAGGCGCTTTTATACAGCCCCATGCCAATGCTTTTTGCAACGTCTGCCGCGCAAACGCCGGCCTCAAATTCTTTCACGACATCGCCCTTGAGTGTTACCTGAATCATCGTTATTTCCTCCTTCAAAATAAAAAAACTCATCCCGTAAAATCAATACGGGATGAGTTTGTAAAAAACCCATGGTTCCACCCAAATTATACAATGCGGAAAACCGCGCTGTATCACTCTTGTCAACGATAACGGATTGAAAACCGGCAAAGGTTCACCTTTGCACTCGGCGGTGGTAAAACAGGCATTTTTTGCAAGGCCGCTTTCAGCACAAGGCGGCTTTCTCTGATGCAATGCAGCGTGTTTTGTGTCCGCGTCAACGTTTTGCGGGATAGTTATTTTTCTTATCGTACACCCGCTGCAAAAAGAAGTCAAGTAAAAATATTGCGGAAATGGAATAATTTCTTGACAAGACGCCATGTGGGCTATACAATATGTATTAGTGACTATGTAATATTGGGGCAGATTGTAGCAATTTGCCTTTATCCCATATTAAAACAAAATAAATCTGCCCCTCTGTTACTTTATATTCATAATATAAAGAAATTGGAGTGAGCCCTGATGTTACTACCCTGGATTTTAATCCCTGTGGTAGCTGTGATTGTGGGTTTGATCGCATTTTTTGCCGGCGTGAGTTATCGCCGGAATACTGCTGAGGCCAAAATTGGCTCTGCAGAAGAAGAAGCGAAAAGACTTGTCAATGACGCTATGAAAACGGCGCAGCAGAAACGTAAAGAATCCGTGATTGAAGCCAAAGACGAAGCTTTCAAAATGAAAGCCGAAGCCGACAAAGAAATCAAGGAGCGCCGCAACGAATTATCACGGCAGGAGCGCCGTCTTGACCAAAAAGAAGAATCTATTGACCGAAAAACAAGCGTTCTCGAAGAAAAAGAAGAAGATTTACGCAAACGTTCCGAGCTTGCCGAAGCGCGTCTTGCTGAAATTGATCAGATGAAAGTGCGCCAGCTCGAAAAATTGGAAACGATTGCCGGCTTGACGGCAGACGAAGCGAAAAACTTGCTGTTGACACACCTTGACGAACAGTTGACGCACGAAAAAGCAATGCATATTGCGTCGTTTGAAACCAATTTGAAAGACCAAGCCGACGATATGGCGCGCAATTTGCTCAGCCAAGCCATCGCACGCTGTGCGGCCGACCATTCCAGTGAAGCGACCGTATCGGTGGTGCCGCTGCCGAGTGACGAAATGAAAGGCCGCATCATCGGCCGCGAAGGGCGCAACATTCGTGCGCTTGAAACCGCAACCGGCGTCGATTTAATCATCGACGATACACCGGAGGCAATCACCCTTTCGAGCTTTGACCCTGTGCGCCGCGAAGTGGCTCGCATGACGCTTGAAAAGCTCATCAGCGACGGACGGATTCATCCGGCCCGCATCGAAGAAACTGTCGAAAAAGGCCGCCGTGAACTTGAGCTTACCATGAAACGCGAGGGCGAAAAAGCCGTCATGGACGTTGGTGTCCACGGCATTCATCCCGACATCGTCAAATTGCTCGGCCGCCTCAAATATCGCACGAGTTATGGCCAAAATGTGCTCAATCACTCGTTGGAAGTTGCCTATCTTTCCGGCATTATGGCCGGCGAGCTTGGCCTCAATGTCACACAGGCACGCCGCGCAGGTCTTTTGCACGACATCGGCAAAGCACTTGACCACGAAATCGAGGGCAGCCACATCAGCATTGGTGTGGATATCGCCAGAAAATACAAAGAAAATCCGGCCGTGATTCATGCCATTGAAGCGCATCACGGCGATGTGGAACCGCAAACGCCGCTCGCGTTTATCGTCATGGCCGCCGATGCCATCTCTGCCGCACGACCGGGTGCACGCCGCGAAAACCTTGAGAGCTATATCAAACGTCTTGAAAGTTTGGAAGAAATTGCCAACGGCTTTGAGGGTGTGGAACGCAGCTTTGCCATTCAGGCCGGCCGCGAAGTGCGCATCATGGTCAAACCGGAGGCCGTCAGCGATGACAACCTCGTCATTCTCGCCCACAACATCTCACAAAAGATTGAAGAAGAACTCGATTATCCGGGTCAAATCAAAGTGAATGTCATTCGCGAAAGCCGCGCGGTCGAGTACGCAAAGTAAATAAAAAATACCGCCTGTTCGAATTTTTCTTCGAACAGGCGGCTTTTTATTCCACCACGTAAACCTGTACGGTTTGCACGGCATTGATGCAGGATTCCACATAGGTTTCGTAGAATAAATCCACCTGCATTTTATTTTTGTGAATGAACATGCCGGTGTCGGTGGCAATCGCCCAGCCGTATACAAATTTGCCGTCGGCGGAGGCGATATACACTTTGCTTCCATAGGGAATCACGCGTGGGTCTACCGCAAATGTGCCGTAATGCAGCGGCAGGCCGCTTGCGCCTTTGGATAATTTTGACGAATAACCGGTGGCTTTCATGGTGTATTGCTTTGTAAATTTACTGGGCACATTGTTTGTCACAGTGACACCGGCGGGCGCCGGCACATCGCTGATGGGCGCACCCGCACGATATACCTTCAAAATTTCCGTCACGGGCGCAACGTCCTCATAGGCCTTGACCACAACGCTCTGTGTCACAACACCGTCCACCAAGGTGTCGCGCATATCGGCTTTATGATAGCCGTTTTGCCCTGTTTGTATCGTCAAAACACGGTTCGGCGTTTTATAAAACAAACTGGTGCTTTGCGTTTCAGTGGTATAGGGGATTATTTCGTCCACGGTGTAATCGCGGTAAGTTACGCGGTATACAGTGATTTTTTCGGTTTCATCCGTTATTTTTTCGGTGAGCGCCGGCACGGTGTAATCATCGCCCGACAGTGTGATGCCAAAAGCCTGCAATGCCTCCGCCACCGTGCGCGCGTGCAAAACTTGTGTTTGCGCTTCGCCGTCTGCCGTGATGGTAATGGGAAATGCGCGGTCGATTTTCAGCGTGCGTATGCCGGAATCCGTGTGTCCGAATGTCAAAACATCCTCCGGTTTTACGGTGAACCCCGCGATTTTTGCGGCGAATTTTGCATCGAGTGAGCAGCCGTAAATGGTTTTTTCAGCGCCGTCAGAATCCGACACCAGCAGCAAATCTGTGCAAAAATAAACACCGCATAAAACAGTGCACAGCAATAATAGGGAAATCAACATCGCAAAAAGGTTTTTTGGCAGTGCAAAAAACCAGCGGTGCAAGTGTTCGCGCCATTGCGGCCAATGCGGCATGAAACAATCTCCTTTGCGTAAAAAAAACACGATGATTTAATTAGTTTACCAAATTGTGGTTGTTTCGTCAAGATAAATATTGTAATATATTCAATATAATATACTAAAAGTATTAACAATATAAAAAACACTGTGCAAAAAGACGCAATTATGCTATACTACTTACAACCTATTAGAGAAAAAAGATTTTGACGGAGGAATACGCTTGGACAGCAATCACATTCGCAATTTTTGCATCATCGCGCATATAGATCACGGAAAATCCACACTGGCGGACCGCATTTTGGAGTGTACCAAGGCGGTGGACGCGCGGCAGATGGAGGCACAACTGCTCGATAATATGGACTTAGAGCGCGAGCGCGGCATCACCATCAAGGCACGTGCCGTCACCATGCAGTATACGGCCCAAAATGGCGAAGACTACGAGTTTAACCTCATTGACACACCGGGTCACGTCGATTTCAACTATGAAGTTTCGCGTAGCCTCGCGGCATGTGAGGGTGCGGTGCTTGTGGTGGACGCAAGCCAAGGGGTGGAGGCGCAAACGCTTGCCAACACCTATCTTGCACTCGAACACGACCTTGAACTTGTGCCGATTTTGAATAAAATTGATTTGCCTTCCGCTGACCCCGACCGCGTGGCACACGAGGTGGAGGACGTGATTGGCTTGCCCTGCATGGACGCGCCGCGCGTTTCCGCCAAAATGGGTGTTGGCATTGTCGATGTGCTTGAAAAGGTCATCACGGACATTCCTGCACCGCACGGTGCGGCAGACGCACCGCTGAAGGCGCTGATTTTCGACTCTATTTACGACAGCTACAAGGGCGTGATTGTGTATTTGCGCCTGTTTGAGGGCACGATGAAAGTGGGCGACACGGTGCATCTGATGCAGACCGGCGCCGAATTTTCACTGGTGGAAGTGGGGCGCATGGGCGCGGTTGCGCCGATTCCCTGCAAAGAGTTAAAAGCGGGCGAGGTGGGCTACTTCACGGCGTCCATCAAAACGATGAACGAAACGCGCGTGGGCGACACGGTGACGCTTGCACAGCGCCCAACCGCCGCCGCATTGCCCGGCTACCGCAAGGTGACGCCAATGGTGTTCTGTGGTATTTATCCCGCAGACGGCGCCAAATATCCCGAGCTCAAAGACGCGCTTGAAAAGCTACAACTCAACGATTCGTCGCTTAGTTTTGAGGCGGAAACGTCTATTGCACTCGGCTTTGGTTTCCGCTGCGGCTTTTTGGGTTTGCTGCATCTCGAAATTATCATTGAGCGCCTAGAGCGCGAATTTGACCTCGATTTAATCACCACTGCGCCGAGCGTGGAATATCGCATTACGCGCGTGGACGGCAGCGAAATGGTGATTGACAACCCGACCAATTATCCCGACCCCTCGCTGATTGCACGCAGTGAGGAGCCGTTTGTGGACGCGCACATCTACACGCCGTCAGAGTATGTCGGCAGCCTGATGGAGCTGTGCCAAAAGCGGCGCGGCGTGCAAAAAGACATGAAATACATTGATGCAACGCGTGTGGATTTGCATTATGAACTGCCGCTCGGCGAAATTGTATACGACTTTTTCGACGCGATTAAAAGCCGAAGCCGCGGGTATGCAAGCTATGATTATGAGATGAAAGGCTTTGTGGAATCGAAGCTGATTAAGCTCGATATCTTGCTCAACGGCGAAACGGTAGACGCGCTCTCTATGATTGTGCACGCCGACACCGCCTATGCAAAAGGACGTAAACTCGCGGAAAAACTCAAAGAAAATATTCCGCGCCAGATGTTTGAAATTCCGATTCAAGCGGCCATCGGCGGAAAAGTCATCGCACGCGAAACCGTGAAAGCCATGCGCAAAGACGTGCTTGCCAAATGTTACGGCGGCGACATCACGCGCAAAAAAAAGCTGCTTGAAAAACAAAAAGAAGGTAAAAAGAAAATGCGCAAACTCGGCAATGTCGAAGTGCCGAGCGAAGCGTTCACCGCTGTGCTCAAGCTTGACGATTGAGCCGGCCGGAAAGGAATTCGTGTTGCAAAATTCGTTCACAGAGGGAAAAATTCTGCCTGCATTCATCAAATTTTCGCTGCCGCTTTTGCTGGCTATGTTTCTGCAAAGCATGTATGGCGCGGTAGATTTGCTTGTGGTGGGGCATTTCAGCGATGCCGCAGGGGTGTCGGCGGTTTCCACCGGCAGCCAAATTGCCCAAATTTTCACCAATATGGTGTCCGGTTTAACGATGGGCTCCACTGTGCTGAGTGGCCAATACATCGGCGCGCGCAACGACAAAGCGGCCGCGCGCACCGTCGGCGCCACCATTGGCTTGTTTAGCGCGATTGCACTTTTGATTACGGCGCTGATGCTTTTTGTGGCAGTGCCGTTTGCGCAGGCGCTGCAAGCGCCGCCGGAAGCGTTTGACGCAACCGTCAGTTATGTGCGTATTTGCGGCGCGGGCACGGTGTTTGTGGTGGCATATAACGCCATCAGCGCGGTATTTCGCGGCATCGGAGACTCAAAATTGCCGCTTGTGTTTGTGGCAATTGCGTGTGTCGTCAACGTCATTGGCGACCTTTTGCTCGTGGGTGCGCTCGGCATGGGTGCGTCCGGCGCGGCGATTGCCACCGTGTTTGCACAGGGCGTCAGCGTGGTGCTTTCGCTCGTGATTATCCGCCGCAACGGTCTGCCGTTTGCGTTTCATCGTGCCGACCTCGCGTTTGACGGCCGCATGATTGGCCGCATTTTTAAAACAGGTCTGCCGATTGCGCTGCAAAGCGCGCTCACCAATATTTCATTTCTCGTGCTCACGGGCATTTTCAACGGCATGGGCGTGATTGTGTCGGCGGGCGTGGGTGTTTCTGAAAAAATCTGCAATTTTATCATGTTGGTGCCGATGTCGTTTATGTCGTCACTCTCGGCTTTTGTGGCGCAGAATATCGGCGCAAACAAGCCGAAACGTGCCACACGCACGCTGCAATACAGCATTGTGCTGTCGACCGCGTTTGGACTGCTGATGTTTTATCTTGCGTTTTTTCACGGCGATGTGCTCGCGGGCGTGTTTTCAAAAGACGCGGCCGTCATTGCCGCCGCCGCCGATTATTTGCGCGCGTATGCCATCGACTGTGTGTTTGTGGCGTTTTTGTTCAGCTTTATGGGTTATTTTAATGGGTGCGGCAAAACCGTGTTCGTGATGGTGCAGGGCGTTACAGCGTCGTTTTTGGTGCGCATTCCGGCATCTTTTCTCATCAGCCGCATGGCGGGCACCTCGCTGTTTGCCATTGGCCTTGCCACACCGATGGCCAGTGTTTTTTCCATTATTTTGTGCGTTATCTATTTTTACGCGCTGAAACGAAATGCGTAAAAAGCTTTGACAAATCCTATCAAAATGGCATATAATATTAAATTGTGGGATGTAGCGGCGCGGCAACGCGTTCGCATGTAAAAATATCTCAAAAAATGAAATAAGGAGTGACAGTACGTGGAAACGGGCCCTCGATGGCGAAGAAATAATTTGAAAAATCCCCTGCGTACTGCTGCTTTTGCATAAAGTCGGCCTACGCGGGGCGTAGAAAGCAGGCATTTTATGATTTCAGTGTATTGCAGTGACGACGGTGCTTTGAACCGCATGGACACCATTGTGCCGGGCGCATGGATTAACCTTTGCGCGCCCACCGAACAGGAGCTTGCGAGCGTAGGCACCCAGCTTGACATTGACGCAAATTTGCTGCGCGCGGCGCTCGATGAAGAAGAACGCAGCCGCATTGACTCGGAGGACGGGCATCTGCTCATCCTCGTGGATACCCCCACGGTGGAAATCCAGCCAAACGGCAGTTTTGTGTACACCACATTGCCGTTCGGCATCATCATCACCGAAAGTAATCTCATCACGGTTTGCCTCAAAGAATGTGCGCTCGCACGCGTGTTCAGCGGCAGCCCTGTGAAAAATTTCTCCACCAAAAAGAAAAATCTCATGACCTTACAGCTTTTATATCGCAACGCATCGTTGTTTCTCTATTATCTGCGCGAAGTGGATAAAGCGTCGAGCCGTGTGGAAAACGAGCTGCATCTCTCGATGAAAAACAAAGAGCTGATTCAGATGCTCGGCCTTGAAAAAGGACTTGTGTATTTTTCCACCTCTTTAAAAGGCAATGAAATTGTACTCGAAAAGTTGCTGCGTATGCAGTTCGTGAAAGATTATCCCGACGACACCGAAATGCTCGAAGATGTCATCATCGAAAATAAGCAGGCCATTGAAATGTGCAACATCTACCGTGACATTTTGTCCGGCACGATGGACGCGTTT
>JAVXRV010000073.1:0-9345 GCA_036643515.1 Ruthenibacterium sp. | reverse complement strand
TTTTATACATGATTTCTTCAATGACGCCTGCGCCCCATTGTTCTTCATATTTTTCTTCAATTTTGGCGCGAATCGGCAGCAAACGTGCGTCACGCACGGTTTTGTCGTCGGTATCCATGGCCGCTTTAAAATCGTCCAAAAATTCGGTTTTGACGGCTTCATACAAGTCGTGGTCAAGCTCCATGCTTTGGAACTCCACTTTCGGCTTGCCGATTTCGGCCACAATGCCGTTGATGAACGTAATCATTTTCTGGATTTCGGCGTCGCCGGCTTTGATGGCGCCAAGCATGGTGTCCTCGTCCACTTCGTTTGCGCCCGCTTCAATCATGACGATTTTTTCGGCAGAGGCGGCAACGGTGAGCTGCAAATCAGATACTTTGCGCTGTGCTTCGGTCGGGTTGATGACATATTTGCCGTCCACAAGACCCATAAACACGCCCGCAATCGGGCCTTTCCAAGGAATGCTCGAAATAGACAGCGCGATGGACGTGGCAATCATGCCGACGACTTCGGGGCTGTTGTCTTGGTCGACGCTCATCACGGTCATGACAACGCAAACGTCGTTGCGCATATCTTTCGGGAACAGCGGGCGAATCGGGCGGTCAATGACGCGGCTTGTGAGCACGGCTTTGTCGCCCGGACGTCCTTCACGGCGCATAAAGCTGCCGGGAATGCGGCCAACCGCGTAGATTTTTTCTTCAAAATCAACGCTGAGCGGGAAGAAATCGACGCCGTCACGCGGTTTGTCACTCATGGTGACGTTGCACATCACCACGGTGTCGCCATAGCGCACGGTACAGCTGCCGTTCGACAGGTTGCACCATTTGCCGGTTTCGACGATGAACGGACGTCCGCCCAAAGTGGTTTCAAACGTTTTGAAATTCGGGAACGTTTCTTTTTTCGATGCGAATTCAATGGACATAGTTTGCCTCCTTTAATTTGGGGCAAAAGCGGCAACGGCTTTAGCAATAAAGCGAGCGTTTAATGCAAAGTTTAAGCGCTCGATTCATTGCTAACCACGCGTTTTTCCGTTTTTGCCTGTTTCCTTTAAAATACACGGAAAGGCAGACGACCCAATGCCGCCTGCCCTGCCTGTGAGTATTTTTTTATTTGCGCAAGCCGAGTTTTGCAATCAGTGCACGGTAACGCTCGATGTCGTTTTTCTGCAAATAGGCAAGCAGGTTGCGACGGCGACCGACCATTTTCAGCAAGCCGCGGCGGCTGTGGTGATCGTTTTTGTTGGTTTGCAGATGCTCGGTGAGGTGGTTGATGCGCGCGGTCAACAGGGCAACCTGTACCTCGGGCGAGCCTGTATCCGTCGCATGGACGCGTGCGGATTCAATGATTTCGATTTTTTCCATAAAAATACCTCTTTCTTCTATTGGCCCGAAACGCAGCAGCGGTAAATCGTGAGGATACGCCGTCCACCGGGTTTGGGGTAAACTTACCGGCTTTTGCCGATAGCTTTATCATTATATCACAGCGCAAGGTGAAAATCAACGTCTATTTCCACGCGTGCACAAGTTTGTCACTTGCTTTGAAAATAAAGGAGCGCCGCGTTTGCCGCGCCTTGAATATACGCCTTTAACTGCTCTTTGTTGTTGAATTTTACCGTGGGTTTGAGGTAGGCACAAAAGCGCGTGCGCACGGTTTCGCCGTACAAATTGCCGCTGAAATCGGGCAGAAATGTTTCGCAGGTAATCCCCTCGCCGCTCACCGTCGGGCGCGTGCCAAGGCCGGTTGCGCCGGGGTGCTCTGTGCCGTTTTCAAGCCGCACCGCTGTGATGTACACACCGCTTTTCGGAATTTGCATGCCCGCCGGATAAATTTGGTTCAGCGTGGGCAGACCAATCGTTCGCCCGAATGCCTTGCCGTGCCGCACGGGAAAATCAATGCAATAATCCTCGCCAAGCATGGCATTTGCCGCGGCCATATCCCCCTCGGCAAGCGCCGTGCGAATGCGTGTGGAGGAAATCACTTCGCCGTGATACTGGGCGGTTTCCACAATGCAAACGCCGATGCCGGCGGCCGCGCACAGCGTTTTCAGCTGCGCAACATCGCCGGCTTTGTCTTTGCCGAATGTGAAATCGGCGCCGCAAAACACAAGCTTTGCGCCAAAAGTATCTTGCAGTAAATCGTGCACAAACGCTTCCGGCGAAAGGTCGCAAAATGCGGCAAACGGCGGACGAATATAGTGTTCGATGCCAAGGCTTTCGATACGGCGATGTTTTTCATCCTCCGACAAAATGCGTCTGCCCTTAAAGCCGCCGGTTTCCGGCAGGGCAAACGTAAACGCGGCCGAGGCCAGATTTTGCGTTTGTGCCGCCTTGACCGCAGCGCAAAGCACCGCGCGATGGCCAAGATGCACACCGTCAAAATAGCCGAGTGCCACTGCTGTTCCGTTTTGTGCCGCAATCGGCGTGCGTGTTTCGTATGATTTCATGCCACTTTATCTTTCCACAAATAGTTTTTCCGCGCGCAATTCTGCATTTTGCACCTGTACAAGACCAAGAAATTCTTCTTTTGACCGCACGCGATATCGTCCGTCTTTTTCATAAAAGCGATAAGTGATTGCACCATTTAAAAGGCGCTGTGCCGTGGCATCGTCCACCGTCAAACTGGGCAGTGCGGTGAAAACCGTTTCCACGCTCTGCAAAAGTGACGGCAGTGTGCCATTTTCTTTGGCCGCTTGGAGGGTGGGAAAATCCACCGCATGGTCGAGCGTATAGCCGCATGCCATGGTGCGGCGCAGTGCCGACATGGTGGCACAAGTGCCAAGCGCGCGGCCGATATCTTCAAGTAATACACGCACATACGTGCCTTTTCCGCAATGAATGCGCAACGTAAACTCATTTTTAGCCGATTGCGCAAGCACCGAAATGGCGTGCACCACAATCGGGCGCGGCGTGCGCTCCACAATTTTTCCCTTGCGCGCCGCCTTATACAGCGCCTGTCCGTTCACTTTCACGGCCGAATACATCGGCGGCAATTGTTCGCTGTTGCCAAGAAAGTGCCACAGCACATCACGCACCGCCTGCTCGTCAATCTGCGCCGGCACCGGCAGCGTTTCCACCGCCGTACCCGTGACGTCGCCCGTGTCGGTGCGTGTGCCAAGAAGCATCGTGGCTTCGTATATTTTATCATGCCGACTTTGCAAATCCACCGCCTTGGCGGCGTTGCCGATGAACACCGGCAGCACGCCTGTGGCCATGGGGTCCAGTGTGCCGGAATGACCGATTTTGCGGGTGTCGCAGATGCCGCGCAGTTTTGCCACCACATCAAACGACGTAAACCCCGCCGGTTTGTCTACGATTAAAATTCCCTGCATCGGCTTCACACGGTTTGGGCAGAAAGCGCTCTGCCCACCTCTGCCAAAAGTGCCGCTTTTGCGTTTTCGATGCTGCCTAAAATTTCGCATCCTGCCGCTTGTTTGTGGCCGCCGCCGCCCAGTGGCGCGCAAATGCCAGACGCGTCAACGCCCACTTCTGTGCGCACGCTGACCTTATAGCTGCCGGTCGGCTGTTGGCGCATCGTGATGCCCACCTGCACGCCCTCGATGGAGCGCGAAATGCCCGTGATGCCCTCAAGATCGGTGCCGTCCGCGCCGGTGGCGCTGATTTGCTCCTTGGTCAGGCAAACAACCGCACATCGGCCGTCGAAATAATATTCAAGATTTTGCAGCGCCAACCGCTCAGCCTCAATCCGGCGGCGGCTTTTGTTTTCAAATAGTGCATTGTTCAGCCGCACCAACTGCGCGCCCGCGTCAATGAGTTTTGCCGTAATGGCATGCGTGCGTGCCGTGGTGTTGGCAAATTTAAAGCAGCCTGTATCGGTTGAGATGCCGGTGTACAGACAGTCCGCGATATGCGGCGTGATTTCGACGCCGAGTGCGCAGAGAATGTCGTACATGATTTCGGCCGTGGCCCCAGCCTCGCCATTGAGCAGCATACTGTTTGCATAGCCGGAATTGGAAGGGTGGTGGTCGATGCAAAGGTCAACCCGCGCAGAATACTGCGCAACGGCATCGCCAAACAACTGGATGCCCGCCACATCCACCGCCACGATATATTCCGGCTTGAATTCCTCATGAAACAGAGGAATTTCGAGATAATCATACCGGCTTGAAATGGCGTCCGCACATAAAACGGCCACCGTTTTGCCCAATTTTTGCAATGCCGCACACAGCGCGGCCGCGCTGCCGAGGGTGTCGCCATCGGGGTTTTTATGGCAGAGCAGCAAAATATTCTGTGCCTTGAGCAAGCGTTCAATCACCTGTGCGATCTCTAAAATTTCGCTCATAATTTCTCCTCTTTTTGATTCCTATAGCAACTTGACTTATTATTGTCCTTGTACACAACCTTTTGTCAAGTTGCATACAGCAAAGACGAAGGCTTTAGTAGGACAATCAAAAGGAAAATTGCTGTAAAAAGCGATACGCCATTATTTTTCCTTTTTTTCAAGGTCTGCGAGCATCGCATTGATGTGGCTGGCGTATGCCGCGCCGTCATCGCCGATAAACCGAAATTCGGGCGATTTGCGGATGTGCATGCGCTTTGCAATTTCACTGCGCACATGGCCGGCCGCGCGGTTGAGCGCGTCAACGGCCTCTGCGGTTGCATTTTCTTTGCCAAGCACGCTGAGATACACCTTGGCGCTCGAGCAATCCGGCGCCACTTCTAAACGCATCACCGTCAAAAATCCCTGCACACGCGGGTCTTTCATCTCGCCGATGATGGCAATGATTTCGCGCTTCATGTCCTCGGTCAGTCGCGCCATATTTTTAGATTGAGCCATCGGAATCTCCTTTCGGAAAATCGCGTTTAATCGCGATATTCTTCAATGATAAAGGCTTCAAAAATGTCGCCTTCTTTGATGTCGGCATATTTTTCAAGGCCGATGCCGCATTCGTAGCCTGCGGCCACTTCTTTGACATCGTCTTTGAAACGGCGCAAAGAATCGATTTCGTCCTCGGTAATCACGATGCCGTCGCGCACAAGGCGAATTTTAGCGGCGCGTGTGATTTTGCCGTCTTTGACATAGCTGCCCGCAATGGTGCCGGCCGACGAAATTTTAAATACGTTGCGCACCTCGGCACGGCCGAGTTCCACTTCGCGATATTTCGGCGCAAGCATGCCTTTTAAGGCCGCGGTGACGTCGTTGATGGCGTCATAAATCACGCGGTACATGCGCAATTCCACATCTGCCTGTGCGGCTTCGTCTTTGGCCACATCGTCCGGCCGCACGTTGAAGCCGATGATGATGGCGTTGCCCGCGTTGGCAAGCATAACGTCTGATTTATTGATGGCGCCGACGCCCGCATGCAGCACGCGCACGCGCACTTCGTCGTTCGACAGTTTTTCAAGCGACTGCTTGACGGCTTCCGCACTGCCCTGTACGTCGGCTTTGACAATGATGCCAAGCTCTTTGCGTTCGCCCTCGGCAATTTGTGAAAACAGATTGTCGAGCGTTACTTTTTGGTAGTTTGAG
Source organism: Ruthenibacterium sp. (assembly GCA_036643515.1). Taxonomy (GTDB): domain Bacteria; phylum Bacillota; class Clostridia; order Oscillospirales; family Ruminococcaceae; genus Ruthenibacterium. The sequence continues at coordinate 3,858 of JAVXRV010000073.1, read as the reverse complement.
AACTGTTGTTCTTTCTGCTCGGTCATGCGGCGGTCAGCGAGTTCACGCGCAAGTTTTTCATCCGCAACGGCGTCGAATAAATCGCCGGCGGCCGGCACTTCGGTCAAGCCCGTAATTTCCACAGGTGTGGAGGGGCCGGCTTCGAGCAGCTGATTGCCTTGGTCGTCGCACATCACGCGCACACGGCCCACAGACGTGCCCGCGATGATGACATCGCCCTGATGCAGCGTGCCGCGCTGTACAAGAATGGTGGCAATCGGGCCTTTGCCCTTGTCGAGCCGCGCTTCCACCACGGCGCCTTTGGCGCGGCGGTTCGGGTTGGCTTTGAGTTCTTTGACTTCTGCCGTGAGCGTAATCATCTCAAGCAAAGTGTCGATGCCCATGCCGGTTGTGGCCGAAACCGGCACACAGATGACGTCACCGCCCCATGCTTCCGGCACAAGCTCATATTGGGTGAGCTGTTCCATGACATGTTCGGGGTTGGCAGACGGTTTATCCATTTTGTTGATGGCAACAATGATGGACACGCCGGCGGCTTTGGCATGGTTGATGGATTCCACGGTCTGCGGCATGATGCCGTCGTCGGCGGCTACCACAAGCACGGCGATATCCGTGAGGTCGGCGCCGCGCGCACGCATGGACGTGAATGCTTCATGGCCCGGTGTGTCAAGGAAAGTGATGGGTTTGCCGTTCATTTCCACTTGATATGCACCGATATGTTGTGTGATGCCGCCGGCCTCGCCCTCTGTGACGCGGGTTTTGCGAATGGCATCGAGAATCGAGGTTTTGCCGTGGTCAACGTGTCCCATTACGACGACAACCGGCGGACGCTCCACCATGCTCTCGGCCGCATCTTCGTCCACTTCAAACAGGCGTTCCTCAATGGTGACATGCACTTCGTGCTGCACTTTTGCGCCGAGTTCTTCGGCCATCAGCGCGGCGGTGTCGTAGTCAATCACTTCGGAAAGCGACGCCATAACGCCCACACCCATGAGCTTTTTGATGACCTGCGCCACGTTGACTTTAAGGCGCATGGCAAGTTCGCCCACGGTGATTTCGTCGGGAATGGTGATTTGAAGCTGTGCTTTGCGCGCTTTTTCAAGCTGAATGCGCTGCAAGCGTTCAAATTCGGTTTCCACTTTTTTCTTCGCAAAATTCCCCTGCGGACGACCGTTGAAACGGTTGCGGTTGCCGAATTTCTGTTTGTTGCCGACCGGTGTCGGTTTGCGGCGGTTTTCCACATTTTTGGTGGCCGCGAGGCTCGTGTATTTTTCGTTGAATTTATCGAGGTTCACGTCAACCGGCCGCGTATCAACCGTCACCATGACGACTTCGCGTTTTGGCTGTTCCGGCTTATTTTCTTTTTCGGGTTTCTCGGGACGAATGCGCTCTTTGCGTTTGGCGGGGCCGGCGGCAACGTGCGCATTTTCCGGTTTTTTCGGTTCTTGCGGCTGTGCCGGTGCTTGCGTTTGCGGCTGTTTTGCCGCTTGCGTCTGCGGCTGTTTTGCCACTTCCGGCTCGGCTTTTTTCGGTGTGGGCGCGGTTGCCAAATAGGCGTCGAGGCTTTCCACGGCGCAAGTGTTCGTATAATGCTCGAACAGACGGTTCATTTCGCCCTCTGTGAGCGAGGCGGTTTGCTTTTTGGTTTCGCCGGTGAGCGTGGCCACCGTTTCAATCAAGTCTTTGGTTTGTATATTGAGATCCTTGGCAACATCGCCAAGTTTGTGTGTAATCATAGGCATGGGCGTTCCTCCTTCAAGGCATCGGCGGTTCCCGCCGGTTTGTCAACACTTTTCTTGCAGAGATTTGCAAGTTGTTTGTCTGTCACGGCAAATACGCCGGTTGGTTTTTTGGAAATTTGCAAAAGTTCAAATTGTGTGTCGGGCATGTCGATGACGTCCACCCAGTCCTCACAAAAATTTCCGACGCGACGGCGCGTGCCTTCCGACACATCGCTCGCGCAAAGCACCAATTCGGCTTTGCCTTTGTTCACGCTTTCTTTCACCGCATCGAAGCCATAAACAAGGGCGCCGGCTTTACGGCATAGCGAGAGAGAAAAGATTATTTTACTGGGCATTCGTTTCCCCTTTTTCGATTTCTGCCAACATGGCGCTGTAAACCTCTGCCGGAATTTGACAGGCAAACGCACGTTCAAAGCGTTTTGCTTTTTTGGCTTTCAAAAGACAAGCGGCATTCGGGCACACATATGCGCCGCGTCCGGGTTTTTTGCCGGTCAAATCCAGTGAAATTTCACCCGCGCTGTTTTTCACAACGCGCACAAGCTCTTTTTTGGGCTTGCTTTCATTGCAGCCGTTACACCGCCGCAGCGGGATTTTTTTCGGAATCATCTTTGTGCTCCTTTCCGTCGTTTGTCGCGTTTTTATTCTGCTTCGCTGTCTGCGGCAGGTTTTTCGGCCGTTTCTTCGCCAAAGTAACCGCTCTCAGGGCGGATATCAATATTATAACCCGTCAAACGCGCGGTCAACCGTGCATTTTGGCCTTTGTTGCCAATGGCAAGCGAAAGCTGATGGTCGGGCACGGTCACACGGCACGATTTGACATCGCCCGGCAAAAGCTCCACGCCCACCACGGTGGCCGGGCTGAGCGCCGCGCTGATAAATGTGGCAACATCGTCGCTGTATCGCACGATATCGATTTTCTCGCCGCCGAGTTCTTCCACAATTTGTGCCACACGCGCGCCGCGCGGGCCGATGCATGCGCCGACAGGATCGACGTTTTCGTCTTTGGAATACACGGCCATTTTGGTGCGTGCGCCGGCTTCGCGGCTGATGGCTTTGATTTCCACCGTGCCATCGAAAATTTCGGGCACTTCCATCTCAAACATGCGTTTGACAAGGCCGGGATGCGTGCGGCTAATCATCATTTTGGGGCCGCGGTCGCCCGCGACAACGTCTACCACGTACACTTTGATGCGCTGACCGTCGACCAGTTCTTCGCCCGCAACCTGTTCGTTGCGCGGCAGCGTCGCAATGCCGCCGCCGGAAAGTTCAAGCGTTGCAATGCCTTTTTTGTCGTCCACATTGGAAACAACGGCCGAGATAATCTCGTGCGCTTTGCTTTGCATATCCGCATACATCTGTGTGCGCTCGGCTTCTTTGAGGCCTTGGCGAATGACATGTTTTGCCGTTTGCGCGGCAATGCGGCCGAAGTCTTTCGTTTTGAGCGGATAGGATACCGTGCCGCCTACTTTTGCGGTTTTGCGTTTTTCTTCCGCCTCGGCAAGCGAAATTTCCGTGTTCGGATTTTCCACTTCCTCCACGATATTTTTGACCAGTGACACGTTGAATTTCCCGCTTTCCGGCTCAATCACAACGGCGACATTGTCGTCCTCGACATCATAATCTTTTTTAACGGCAATCACGATGGCGTTTTTAATTTTTTCGAGCAGATAGCTGGCGGGCAGTCCTTTTTCTTTTTCAAGGAGGCTCAACGCTTCAAAAAATTCTGCATTCATTTTCTAAATCATCCATTCTGTAAGTTAGTTGTATTTAAAACAAATCCTCGTCGTCGCACAGTTTGAAGTAACTCACTTCTTTTGTGTCGAGGACGGTTTCTGTGTTGTCTTCACGGCGCAGGGTGACGGCCGTGCCGTCTTTGGAAAGCAAGATGCCGGAGATGTCTTTTTCGCCGGCGGCGGTGACGCGGTAGAGATGCGCCAAGATTTTTTGGCCTTGCACCGCGCTGAAATGTGCGTCTTTGGTGAGGCGTCGGCCAAGACCGGGGCCGCCTACTTCAAGATAATAGCTTTGTGAGATGGGGTCGGCAGCGTCGAGCACCGGATTGATGGCGCGGGTCGCGTCCTCACAGGTTTGAATGTCGAGCACGTCGTCGCGGTCA
>JAVXRV010000072.1:0-9541 GCA_036643515.1 Ruthenibacterium sp. | reverse complement strand
CTAATACAAAGTATCTGCCGCCCTCATGCACAGCATGGGGGCGGTTTTTTGTATGTGACGGATAGGACGAACACTTTTTATGCAATTTAACAGCTTTTTTTATGCGCGTGTTTATGATATAATTGATAAATAAGTCGGTAGACTTGTTTATCAAAACTTATCCTATGTGCGTGCTATCGACCTGTTCATTAAAAAACCTATCCTATGTGCGTGCTATCGCACATGCACAATTAAAACTTTTACAGCAGACAGGAGAATGGACTATGTCACGTCGTGTATGTACCTTTGCCATCGCACATACGGATATTGTCGGACGGCCCTTTAACAATGCCACGCGCACCGTGCGTATTTTTGTGCCGAATAATTTAAACGGCACAGGTCTTGTGGTGAAATTCAGCAATTATTACTGCACGGAGCCGGTGTGGATAAGCCACGCAACGGTGGCGCTTTCTGACAGCCGCGGCCAATTGATGCCCGGCACGCTGCACCCGCTCACGGTGTATGGCGACACCAGTTTTGCACTTGTGCCGAATCGCGATGTCTTTTCCGACAGCATTGTCATGTCCGTAGAGCCGAGGCAGATTATCGCGGTCAATCTCTATTATCCGTCCATGAGCCGTGTCACGGCCGGCAATTTTGTCGGGCTGTTTGCACAGCGCTCCGTCAAGGGCGATTATTGTGAAACACCGGTGCTGCCAAAAGCGCGTCTGTGGTCCAATTTATCGCGCTCGATGCTGCCGTGGGACGTGTCAAGCGCCATCACCACCTTGTCTGCCGTGTTGGTGGAGCAAGACGAAAGCACACCGCCGCCGCGTGTTCTCGCGACGTTTGGCGATTCCATCATGCAGCAGGGCGCGTGGGTGACGCCGTTCACCAAGGCTCTTTATGCAAAATACAAGGGCGAAATCAGCGTGTGCAACCTTGGCATTGGCGGCAACCGTCTTTTGCACGAGTCGCCGCCGCTGAACAAAGGCTTTTACGGCCATGCGGGTATGGCGCGCTATCGCTATGATTTATTGCCGCTGAATGGCCTGACGCATGTGATTTTGGCGCTTGGCACCAACGATATCGGTCTGCCCGGTAAAGACGCCGTGCCGGAGGACGAGCTGATTACCGTGCAGGATTACAGTACGGCGCTGACGACACTGGTGGAAGATTTACGTCGACAAGACGTGCAAAAAATATTTGGCGCGCTGCTGCTGCCGCGCGAAATCAACCACGTGTACACCGAGGAGCGCGAGGCGTTGCGTCTTGCCATCAACGAATGGATTCGCACATCAAAACTGTTTGATGCCGTGCTCGATTTGGGTGCGCCCATTGCCGACGCAAGCGGTGTTGGCATGATGAAAGAATTTGCCATGCCCGACGGATTGCACCCAAACAAAGCAGGCGGCAAAGCAATTGCAGACGCAATCGACCTCAATTTATTCGTGTGATAGTGCAAGTCTATCACAAAGAAAGGCGTTTCTATGAAAAAACGCACCAAATTAACGCGATGGCATAAACTCGACAACACCGCAAATATTTTTCCGGTGATTGCCAACCGAAAAATGAGCAATGTATTCCGCATGACGGCGATTTTGACCGAGCGCGTGGACGGGGAGGTGCTGCAGGCGGCACTCGAAGAAACGGTGCCCTATTTTGCCGCGTTCAATGTGCGGCTGCGGCACGGCCTGTTTTGGAGCTACCTTGAAACCAACCGCGCCACGCCGCATGTACAGCTTGAGGAAGACATGCCGTGCAGCTATATCAACCCCATTGAAACCGACCGATTTTTGTTTCGGGTGCTGTATTACAAAAATCGCGTGCATCTTGAAACCTTTCATGTTTTGTCAGACGGCACGGGCGCACTGCGCTTTTTAAAGGCCATCTGTTACAGCTACTGCAAACGAAAAATGCCCGAAAAATTTACGCCGGAAGAGCTTGAAACACTGTATGGCATTGAAAATGCAGACAATATTGAGGACGCATATCTGAAAAATTATGTGCCCGCGCCAAGCAAAACCTTCAAAGAAACAACGGCCTATCATCTGCATGGATATCACCGTGTTTTGGGCGATTTGGACGCGGTCACGGCGTTGATGCCGGTGGAAAAACTCAAAGCGGAGTGCCGTCACCACGGCGTGTCTATCGGCGCATATCTCACGGCGCTGATTGGCTATGCCATTTATGAGGAATATCAAAGCGGGCACGGCGCAAAACAGCCCGTGAACATCTTTGTGCTGGTGGATTTGCGGCGCGTATTTAAAAGCGAAACATCGCTGAATTTCTTTTCAAACATCATCATTGAGCTTCCGTTTTCCGCGCCGGAAATTTCGTTTGAAACGGTGCTTGCGCAAGTGAAAAAACAGTTTGCGGAAAAGCTCGGCAAAGAGGAATTGCAGCAAAAACTCGCCTTTACCGTGCGCAGCGAAATGAGCCTTCTTGCGCGTGTGATGCCCTTGCCTCTCAAAAACGGCATCATGCGCATTGTGTATGAACATTCCAACAACGGCAGCACGCTTCCGTTTTCCAACCTCGGAAATACAAACGTTGAACCGCCGTTTAAAAATTTATTTGAAGGGTTTCGCTTCTTGATGTCCACCACGCCGAAAGAACCGGTGAAAGTGTCGGCCATCGCATACCACGGCACGTTGGCGCTGTCGTTTACCTCTATTTTGGAAGAAAATTTAATGGCGCGCAACATGGTGCGCCGTTTGACGGCGGCGGGCATTCCCGTCACCATAGAAAGCAATGGTGAGCCGGATGAAGTTTTGTAGTGCGTGCCATGTGAAAATTATTACCCCAACACAGCGCTGTCCGCTTTGCGGCGGGCCCGTCACGGCAGACAGCACGGTAAACCGCGCGGTGTATCCCGCGTTTCAAAACAAAGCAAATTATCATTTTATCAAGCGCTTGCTGCTGTTTTTATCCATTGTGCTCGGCGCGACATGTGTGCTTGTAAACTACTTGACACCGATAAAATTTTGGTGGTGGACGATTGCCGTGACCGCGCTTGTGTATGCGTGGATTGCCGTGCCGCACGCCATGCGCCGAGGCGGAAACGCCGGCGGAAAAATTCTGATGCAGGTGGTTTGTGCAACGGCGGCCGTGATTCTGCTCGACTTTGAAACCGGCTATAGTGGCTGGAGTGTTTCGTATGTGCTGCCGGTTATTTTCTGTGTGGGCAGTGTCGCCCTTGTGCTTGTGATTTTGTGCAATCGCACCAATTGGGCAGGTTATGTGCTCTATCAGGCCATTTTTGCGGTATTTGGCTTTGTGCCGCTCATCTTATATTTTACGGGCATTTCCAGCAGCCTGATTGCAGCGCTGATTCCAAGTCTGCTCGCCTTTGCAAGCATCATGGCCATGCTCGTGTTTGGCGACAGAAGCATCAAAAATGAGTTCCGCCGCAGATTGCGGTTTTAAATCTATTTTTGAATATGAAGGAGATTCTCATGAAAAAATTAGTATCCGTGTTCCTTACGTTCGGCATGCTTTTGAGCATGACAGCACCCATGTTTGCGGAAGAAACCGTCATTTCGGCGGCAGACAGCACGGTTTCTGTGTCTGCACAGCCGGCGGGCAGCGAAGTTTCTGCGCCCACACTGCCCGCGCAGGATACGTCTGCACAAATGGGCGCATTGATACAGGCGGGGGAGGCCGTGGACGCGGCTTCTGACAGCGATGCGGGCATTGAAAATGCCGCCGACGTGCCGGAAGGTGAAACGCTGATTACAGACGTAGCGGACGATGCCGGTACGCTGATTGGTGATGCAGAACTGCAGAGCGGCACGGTGGATTTGTCGGGCGAATGGCTTGCCATCGACAGCGCCGCCGCCGCGACGAACATTCAAAACGCGCCGGCAAAAGCGACATATTATATCCCCGGCAGCGCGTACAACACGCAAGAAAACACGGTGCTCAGCATTGACGGCATGCGAGTTTATACAGATGTTACGTTGAAAGACATCAAACTTGTGAATGGCGAGGTGGCAAACGGCGTGGTGTTGCGTCTGCACAGCGGCATAGCGCCATATCAAGAATTGGGCGGGTACAGTGTGTTCAGCAACAACGGCGGCAACAGCACCTTCAAAGACAAACGCAATTTTTTAACGGATGAAAATTCTATTGCGCAGGTCGGTATCAATTTTACAAAATTGCCGGACGGTGTATATCAAATTTGGCTGCAACATGCAAGTTTTAAATCGGAAACCAGCTTTTCACGGCAAACGCCGGCCGCGTCTTACCGCGTGACCAAATCGGGCACAGACCTTTATTTTGACCGTCCGCAAGCTTATTATTACGATGAAAATGGCTTGCAGTTTATCAGCACGCGCGTGGCCATGAAAGAAGCGCTGAGCATGTCAGAATACAACAAGGCAGAGTATGATGCCGTCAAGCAAGCGGCGCGTGACATCACGAAAAACTGCGCGAATGACGTAGAAAAAGTGAAGGCGGTGCACGACTGGCTTGCAGACAATATCGCCTACGATTATGAGGGCATGAACAGCGGAAACGAGGCCATTTACAACGCCGCACAGACGTTCAGCCGCAAACGCGGCGTATGCAGCGGTGTTGCGCGGCTTGCCAATGCCATGTTGCGCACCGTAGAAGTGCCATCGGTGTCGATTCAAGGCCGTCTTTCCTCCGGCGGAAAAACAAATTCTTTTGAAAAAGCCAATGAAGATTTTAGCCAAAAGTCAGAGAGCTTTTACAACCACGAATGGAATGCCGTATATGTGAACGGCGGTTGGCAATATATTGATGCCACGGCGGATATGGGCAAAAAGTGGCATGGCGAAGGCGACTCGAAAAACGTTAATGCGCCCGGCGCAAAAACCTATTATATGCAAGGGCTTGACGCGTTTGCCCTGTCGCACGTGGCCTTGCGCGTTGGCGTTTATAACAACCCCGAAAACGAAATCAAACCCTCCACACCGGGCACAGGCGCAAGCGTGGTGCAAACAAAAGCCTTTGTGACGCGGCTTTATAAAAATGTGATGGAGCGCGAACCCGACGAAACGGGGCGCAACAACTGGGTGAACAGCCTCATGAGCGGCAAAAACACGGCCGCAGATGTCGTGGCAAACTTTTTCCTCAGCACTGAATTTACCGCCCGCAAACTGACAAACGAACAGCGTGTCACAATCGCCTATAAAACCATGCTGAACCGCGAGCCGGAGGCGGCGGGCGCTGCCGCGTGGGTAGACGCGCTGAATCGAGGCGCCTCCATGCGTTTTCTTGCGTTCGGTTTTGTGGACAGTCCCGAATTTACCGCGCTTTGCAAAGAATATGGCATCACGCGCGGCGCAATCAAACTGGAAGAAGCGCGCGACAAAAACCTCAACGTCACGGGCTTTGTGCAGCGCCTGTACCAAACCTGCCTCGGCCGATACAGCGATGTGGACGGCTTGAACGGTTGGTGCAATATGCTGCTCACAAAAACGAAAACAGCCAAAGAAGTGGCGCACTATTTTGTGTTCAGTGAAGAATTTAAGAATAAAAAGTATAACAATACCGATTATCTGAAACAACTTTATCTTGCGTTTATGGGGCGTCAGTACGACCAAGCAGGGCTTGATGCGTGGAATGCAGCCATGACAAAAGGCATGACGCGGGAAGAAGTGCTTTCTCATTTTGCAGACAGCAAGGAGTTTGCGGCCATTCGCGCGGGATTTGGTGTGTAAATATTGCGCAAATAACGGCGAAAATAGCGCAAAACATTGACATTGTGTCACAAAGAAAACTACCATAGACATAATCCCAAAAAAATTGGTGAAAACACTTGGAGGTATGTGGTGTAATGAATTTTGCAAAAAGCGGTAAAATAGGTGTGGCGGTGATTTTGTGCATGTGCGTGCTGCTCGGCGGCTGCAAAAAAAAGGATGCGGCGGTAAGCGCGGATGCGGATTTGGCAAATGAAACAACGCCGCTTGCACAAGGTGCACTTGAAAATACCATCACAACGCTGTGCACAGTGGCCAGCGCCAATCAAGAGGACGTAGCCACTTCTGTGGGCGCGCCCATTCTTGAAATTTATGCAAAAGTCGGCGACACGGTGACGCAGGGACAGCCGCTGTGCAAACTGGATACCACCAAGTTAAAAGATGATTTGGCTTTGAAACAAAAGGCAGTCAAAAAAGCGCAGGAAGATTACGACATCGCGGTGGGTCGTGCGCAGGCCGGTGTGTCAAAGGCACAGGAAGATTTAAACTTGTGCTATCAGCCGCAGCAGGCCGCGCTCAACACGCTCAATGCCAAGCGCGCGGCGCTTGCCGACAAAGATGCAACGGATCAAGTAAACCCGAAAGTGGCGGCCGAAGTGACGGCACTGGAAAGTGCACAAAATGCGCTGACAACGGCACAGGCGGCATACAATGCCGCAGTGGCGGCAAATGTGGACGGCAAAGCGGATTTGGCGCCCGTGACCAATGCGGTGAATGCCGCGCAAGGGGCGGTGAATGCGGCGCAGGCGGCCTATGTGAACGCGCGTCAAATTGCCTATACCAATATGTATGCCATTTGTTTGCAGGGCGTGGACGTGAACCACGCGGCGGAATTGCAACCGCTGATTACCGCCTATAACAATGCCGTAGAAACGGCGAAAACAAGCGTGCTCACGTGCAATCGCAGCATTGAAAGCGCAAACAACAGCCTTGCGGATGCAAAGCGCAACACCACCATGATAGACACCGCCAAGGTGGAATTGAAAACACTGCAGGCGCAGGTTGACAAAGCCGTGGTAACCGCGCCGATTGCAGGTGTGATTGTGGCGAGCAAAGCGGCGGCCGACGCAACACCGGTGGCGTCCGAAGTGCTGTTTAGCATCTCGGATTCAGCCGATTTTGAAGTGTCCGGCTTGCTCAATGAATATGACGCAACGCTCGCAAAAGTGGGCATGAAAGTGCATATCAGCACCGATGCCACGGCAGATGCCGTGATGGACGGCGAAATTAAAATGCTTTCGCCCACGGCCACCGACGCCAGCGGCAATTTCACGGTGACGGCCGCCATCACAAACCCGCCCGCCGCCCTGCGTGCCGGCATGACGGGCAAAATGCACATCATTTTAAACGGCAGTGAAAACTGCTTCTATGTGCCGACGGATTCCATCGGTGCAGACAAAGACGGAAATGCCGTCATTTATAGCTACACCGCCCCCGAAAAAGAGGGTGGAAAAGGCACCACAACGCCCATCAAGGTGACAACCGGTGTCGTCACCGATTATTATACAGAAGTCAGTGGCGAAGGATTGAGCGCGGATTTGCCGATTTTGAACACGCCGCCGGCGGCATAAGGAGATGGGAATGGAACAGACAAAACCATCTGCCGCGCCGGAACAAAAAGCAGCACAAGGGAAACTTTTGATTGACTGTAAGGGCATCAAGCGTTCATTTTACATCGGTACATCGGAAGAACTTGAAATTTTGCATGGCATCGATTTGCAAATCTATGAGGGACAGTTTGTCGCGATTGTCGGCGCGTCCGGCTCGGGAAAATCGACGCTGATGAATATTATCGGTGCGCTTGACCAACCCACCGCAGGCACCTGTTTGCTGGATGGAATGGATATTTCAAAAGAAAAAGACGACCGTTTGAGCGAAGTGCGCAACAAGGAAATCGGCTTTGTGTTTCAGTCATACAACCTCATCAGCCGCACCACCGCGTGTGAAAATGTGCAACTGCCGATGTTGTATGCCAAAGTGCCGCCCAAAAAGCGCAAAGAACGCGCCTTGCAAATGCTCGACATTGTTGGCATGAGCGACCGCGCCTATCATCTGCCCAACGAAATGTCGGGCGGACAGCGTCAGCGTGTGTCCATCGCCCGCGCCATGGCAAACGACCCGAAAATCATCCTCGCAGACGAACCGACCGGTGCGCTCGACAGCAAAACCGGCCATCTTGTGATGGATATTTTTCATGATTTACATTTAAAACACGGCAAAACAATTTTGCTTGTGACGCACAGTCCCGAACTTGCACAGGAGTGCGAACGCGTGGTTACCATCAAGGACGGCAGCATCATCAGCGACGAAAAGGGGGCGGGCAAACCCAATGAGAGATAATATTAAACTTGCCCTCGCCAGTATTCGCGCCAACAAAATGCGTGCGGCACTCACCATGCTCGGCATCATCATCGGCATCGCCTCGGTCATTGCCATTATGACCATCGGGCAGGCCATGAAGCTTGCCATGCAGGCGAGTATGGCAAGCATGGGCGTCAACAATCTCACGGTCAGCGTGGAGCAAACGGAAATTCCCGACAGCGATGTGCTTTCGGTCAAACCGGTTGTGCCAGAGCACAACGGTCCGGCGGAAATGGCAGACGAGGCACTTTTGTCGGTGGAAATGCTCGACGGCTTGCAAACGGCGCTTGGCAGCACCATTGACGGCCTTTCCTATTCGGCCGACCTCGGCAGCGGGTCTGTCAGTATGCAGCACAACACAACCGGTGTTTCGGTGCTCGGCGCAAACAAAGATTTTATGGTGGTAAAAAGCATCGCCAATATCGAAATCAAGCGCGGCCACTGGTTGACAGATGCCGAAATTGCGGGCGAAAAACGCGTAGCCGTCATTCAAACGCGTTTGGCCGAAGCGCTGTTCGGCAGCGCGGAAGATGCGCTTGGCAAACAATTTGACATCACACTCAAAAAACCGGTCAAGACGGTTTCTGTCACGGTTGTGGGAATTTATGACGGTGTTGCGTCAAAAGGCGGCAATGTGTTGACGGGAAATTATTCGTTTGACTTTTCGTCCATCGGCGACAGTCGCGTGTATTTGCCGGTCACAACCGCGCTTTCCATCGTGGGCAAATCCGGTGTGGAGGGGCTCAGTATCGCGGGTGTAAAAGGCAGCGATGTCAACGCACTGGACGCGGCGGCGCAAAGCTATTTTGACAAACGCTACCACGCCAAAGGTTATGAAACCTCTATTGACGTGCCCTCGCCCGATGACATGATGGACAGCACCATGGACACCCTGCAAAAAGCGTTCAGCGCGATTGGCGCCATCAGCCTTTTGGTCGGCGGCATCGGCGTCATGAACATTATGATGGTGTCCATCACAGAGCGCACGCGCGAAATCGGTGTGCGCAAGGCACTCGGCGCAAAACGACGCGATATCCGCATGCAGTTTATTGTGGAGAGCGTGGTGCTGAGCTTTATCGGCGGTGTCATCGGCATCATCGTCGGCATGATTGGCGGAAATGTGGCGGCAAAAATGATGGGATATGGCGCGACAGCGTCACTTTCCGGCGTGCTGCTTGCGTTTGGCTTCTCACTTGCCATCGGCGTATTTTTCGGGTTTTATCCGGCGAACAAAGCCGCTAAAATGAACCCGATTGACGCGCTGCGCTACGAATAAAAACAAAGGTGAAAGCCGGCAGAATCCGCTTTGTGATTCTGCCGGCTTTCCGCAAAATAAAGTAAAATTTACTTTATCAATTTACTTGACTAAAGCGAACAAACTGTGTATAATAAGTGTCATCTTAATAGGAAAAGAGAAGTGCCGTGAATCTTGATTTAACCGCGTTGCCCAAAGAAGAACAGGTGACCCTTGT
>JAVXRV010000071.1:0-9558 GCA_036643515.1 Ruthenibacterium sp. | reverse complement strand
AACATCGCCAAAAGCCATGGCAAAGTTCTCGGCGTTTAGCTGACCGGAAACGGTCAGGCTGGTGGGCTTGCCGAAAAAGTCTTGGGAATAATCCACCTTGCCGTCCTTGGTGCGGGGCGGATTTTCCATGTCGAGAGTGGTGACGCGGAACATTTCGCCCGCGCCCTCGCAGTCACTGCCTGTGATGAGCGGCGTGTTCACATAGACAAAATTGTTTTCCTGAAAGAATGTGTGTATGGCATATGCCGCCACACTGCGCACGCGAAATGCCGCGCTGAACAGATTGGTGCGTGGGCGCAAATGCGGAATGGTGCGCAAAAACTCAACGCTATGGCGTTTTTTTTGCAACGGATATTCCGGCGGACAAGCGCCGAGCACATCGATGCTGTCGGCATTCACTTCAAACGGCTGTTTTGCGTCCGGCGTCAAAACCACGCGTCCGGTGACGCAAAGGCTCGTGCCAACGCCCGCCTTGGCCACGTCTTTATAATTGTTCAGCTTTTCAGCCTCAAATACAATCTGCAAACTTTTGAACGAGGATCCGTCCGAAAGTTCAATAAAGCCAATATTTTTAGAGTCGCGCACCGTTTTTGCCCAGCCGCACACGGTAATCACCGCACCGTTTTCGGGCGCACTGGCAAACAGCGCCGCAATTTCAAAGCGTTTCATAAAAAACCTCCATGCGTTTTCACGCGAATTTAAACTTTCTACTCAATATGCACTATTCTCTATTATATGGTGAAAATAGCTGAAAGTCAAACACAAAAGCTGTGTAAGAGTGTATTTCTCGCGACAGAAATCATGCTTTGATACAACATTTGTACATGGCATCTTTGCCGCATCCGCATTATAATAAAACTAAATATCGTAACGAAAAATGATTTGGGGGTTTTCATGATGCAGCATACAAGTTTTTTGATTGAGCGGCTGATTCAATTTGGGTTGCAACATCTGCTCATTGGCCGGCTGGATGCCGTGGTCGCGCGCAACACCTTGCTTGATTTGTTCGGTCTAGCGCAACCGTATGAGGGTGCAGTGCCGGTGGAATCGCTGCACGTGCCAACGGAAATTTTGGACGCATTGCTTGACAATGCCGGAAAAGCCGGCTTGTATGACGCCGAAATTCCGGCACTGCGCGTCAATTTTGAAGCGCGCATCATGGGTGCGCTGATGCCGCGCCAAAGCGAGGTAGAGGCCAAGTTCAGCCATTTGTGGCAAACGGAGGGCGTGCGTGCCGCCACCGATTATTTTTATGACCTGTGCATCACATCCAACTATATTCGCACTGCGCAAATTGCCAAAAATATCCAGTGGGACTATCCTTGCAAATACGGCAATCTCGAAATCACCATCAACCTCACAAAGCCTGAAAAAGACCCGAAAACCATCGCGCTTGAGCGCACGTTGCCGGCCGCCGGCTATCCCAAATGCATGCTTTGTCTTGAAAATATCGGCTATGCCGGCCGTGTCAATTTTCCGGCACGCCAAAATCATCGTGTTGTGCCCATCAATTTGATGGGCGAACAGTGGTATTTGCAGTACAGCCCGTATGTATACTATAACGAGCACTGCATTATTTTCAGCGAAAAGCACGAGCCTATGAGCATTACGCCGCATACGTTTGCGCAAATTTTCGATTTTGTCCGCCAATTTCCACATTACACCTGTGGCAGCAATGCCGATTTGCCCATCGTGGGCGGCAGCATTTTGAGCCACACCCATTTTCAGGGCGGCAATTACACCTTCCCCATGCAGCGTGCCGCCACGCTGTGCACCTATCAGCATCCCGAATTTCCCGATTTGACGATTGAAAATATCCGGTGGCCGGTTTCTACCGTGCGCGTCAAAGGCACGGCACGCGACCAAATGCTTGCGTTTGCGACGCTGATGCTGCAAAATTGGCGCGGCTATTCTGACCCGTCGGCCGAAATTCTCGCATTCAGCGAAGAAAACGGCCAAAGCGTGCCGCACAACACCGTCACACCGATTCTGCATTATGACGCTGAGCAGCAGGTGTATATTTTCGACCTTGTGCCGCGCAATAATCGCACAACGGCCGCTTATCCGGAAGGTATTTTTCATCCGCACCGCGAAATTCATCACATTAAAAAAGAAAATATCGGCCTGATTGAAGTGATGGGGCTTGCCATTTTGCCAAGCCGCCTCGAAAAACAAAGCGCACTGATTGCCAAGGTGCTTATGGGAAAAATGGCACCCGCAGACGCCAAAACTGCCGCGCCGGAGCACAGCGACTGGATTGACTTTTTGGTGCGAAAATATCCCGAAAGCATGAGTGAAAACAAGGCGATGGAGGCCGTGCGCGCCGAAATCGGCGCCAAGTTTGAAACCTGTCTTGAACAGGCGGGCGTATTCAAACAAACGACGGAGGGTTTTGCGGCATTTGACCGCTTTATGGCGAAACTCGGCTGCCAAAAAATATAAACTAAATGTATAAAGCACCTCTTTTTCTACAACAATAGTGGGAAGGAGGTGCTTTTTTGAACGAAAAAACAGTGGATTTACTGAATGAAATTGCAAAAAATACCGCGATGGGCAAGGCGGCCGTGGAACATCTACTCAAAATCAGCGAGGACGCGGCGCTGTGCCATCATCTGCACAAACAGCTTGCGTTGTATGAGGATTTGGGCAAGCGCGCCGCCGCCATGTTGGCCGTGGAGGGTGCCATGCCGAAAGAGCAGGGTGCGCTGACAAAAGCGAGCGCGCAAGTGGGCATCACAATGCAGACCATCGCAGACAAATCGCCGCGCAAACTGGCGGAAATGCTGATTGAGGGCAGCCATATGGGTGCGACGGAAATCACCGAAGCGCTGCGCGACAACAAAGGTGCAAACGAGGGCGCGGTGGCACTTGGTGTGCGGTTACAGCAGGCAGAAAGTTTATACGCAGAGGAATTAACATCATTTTTATAACAAAAAAGCAGCGCGGACAGTCGATATGTCCGCGCTGTTTTTGTATGCCGTGCCGCATGAAAATCCATGTGGTATTTTGCTAAATTGTTTTGATTTTGCGCCATTTTCCGCGTTTCCAACGAATGAAAAAGAGGATGCCGCGCACGTTTTCGTCGATGGCAAAGGCAACCCATAAACCGGCAAGGCCAAAACCGCACACGACCCCGAGCAGATATCCGCCGCCGACGGCGATGACCCACTGGCTTAAAATACCGATGAATACAGGGAATTTGACGTCGCCCACCGCCTGCAAATTGCGCACGAGAACAATATTGAACGAACGGCCGATTTCAAGAAAAATCTCGATGATAAAAATAGTTTGGCCGAGCGCAATGATGCGCACGTCGTCGGTCAACAACCCGAAAATAGGTTTTGCAAAAATTGCTACCAATGCGGAAATGCCGACGGTAATCGGCGTAAACATAAACAAAATGCGCATGGTACAGCGGTTTGCGCCGTCAAAATCACGCGCACCGACGAGATATCCGACCAATATTTGCCCCGCTTGGCTGACGGCGCTGATGAGCATATAAATGCACACTGCAATCATGCCGGCGTACATGCGCGTGGTGACAACGACCGTGCCCATCAAATTGACGAAAACAAGGCAACTGATTTGTGACAAATTATAGGATAAGTTTTCGCCGCCGCTTGGCAAACCGATGGCGAGCAGGCGACGCAGCAAGTTTTTGGGGAACGGCCGCAGCAGCGCCGGTGCGATTTTGGCATCGGGTGTACGGCGAAAAAACACGAGCATCATCAGCAAAAAGCCGACAAAGCGAAAAATGCTGCTGGAGAGCGCCGCACCTGCAACGCCGAGCCGCGGAAACGGCCCAACCCCGTTGATAAGAATGGCATTGCCCGCAATGTTGCACACATTGACAAAGCCGGTGATGACCATGATGGGTTTCATTTGCGCATTGGCACGTAGGAACGCCGAAAAAGTGAGCATCAGCGCATTAAACGGCAGCGCCGAGGCCGAAATCACAAGATACAAATGCGCCTCCGGTATCAGTTCGGCCGGCACGCGCATCATAGAAAGCAACGAATCACCGGCAAAAATAAGCACGCCCGCCATCACGCACGAGAGCAGAAGATTGAGCGTGAGCGAAAGGGTGTAAATTTGGTTGACTTTTTTCATGTCGTTTGCGCCGCGATACTGACTGATTAAAATCATTGCCGCAAGACTGATGACGTTGAACAGCAAAAGCACAATCGTAATAATTTGGTTGGCATTTCCGGTGGCGGCAACGCCTGTTGCGTTGAAATGACTGAGCTGAATTTGATCCATATTGCCGACGAGCAGTTGCAGCAACAGTTCAATAAAAATCGGCCAACTCATTTTAAAGAGCGTTTTGCGCGAATAGTCGAGCTTTTCTATCGTCATTTCTGTCCTCGTTTCGTTTCCCGCGCGGGGCGATTGACTGTGACGGCCACCGGCCGATGCACAGTCACCTTGCGATATTTTAATATCATATCATGGAAAGCACGCGATGTAAACGGAAAACGCCCTGCATCGCCGCCAAAGTTTCCGGCCGATGCAGGGCGTTTTTTAGTTATGATTGCAGTGCGAGTGCGCCGTCTTTCACGGTCACGGTCATCACGGTGCCGGGCGCGGGATCATCTTTCAAGATGGCGCGCGCAAGCAGAGTTTCCACTTTTTGTTGAATGGTGCGTTTGAGCGGACGCGCACCATAAACGGGGTCATAGCCCGCATCGACAATCAGCGCTTTTGCGGCATCTGTCACGTGCAATGTGAGCTGTTTGTCGGCAAGCCGCGCGGCGAGGCTTTGCAGCAAAAGATCCACCACTTTTGTGATTTCCACTTTGCTGAGCGGTTTGTAAAACACGATTTCGTCGAGGCGGTTTAAAAATTCGGGACGGAACGAGCTTTTCAGCAGGCTGTCCACCTCACTGCGTGCAGCGTCGGTGATGCGGCCGTTTTCGATGCCGTTTAAGATAAATTGCGAGCCTAAATTGCTCGTTAAAATGATGATGGTGTTTTTGAAATCGACGGTTCGTCCTTGACTATCCGTAATTCTTCCATCATCTAATACTTGTAGTAGAATATTAAATACGTCCGGATGTGCTTTTTCAATTTCATCAAAAAGCACGACGCTGTACGGTTTGCGGCGCACGGCCTCGGTCAATTGGCCGCCCTCCTCATAGCCGACATAGCCCGGAGGTGCACCGATGAGGCGGCTGACGGAATATTTTTCCATGTACTCGCTCATGTCGATGCGCACAATGTTTTTTTCGTCGTCAAACAAGCTTTCGGCAAGTGCTTTGGCAAGTTCCGTTTTGCCGACACCGGTCGGCCCGAGGAACAAAAAGCTGCCGATGGGGCGGTTTTCGTCGGCAATGCCCGCGCGTGAGCGCAAAATGGCTTCGCTGACTTTGGTGACGGCTTCGTCTTGCCCGATGACGCGGCGGTGCAGAATGGTTTCGAGGCCGAGAAGTTTTTCGCGCTCACCCTCCACCAATTTGGCCACAGGAATGCCCGTCCATCGCGCGATGATGCGTGCAATTTCGTCTTCCGTTACTTTATCGCGCAAAAGCGACGTGCTTTCCGTTTGATTTTCTGCGCGGGTTTCGGCACGTTTTTCTTCCGCTTCCAGTTCTTTTTGCAGCGCGGGCAGCCGGCCGTATTTCAGCTCGGCGGCCTTGTTGAGGTCGTACGCACGCTGTGCCTGTTCAATTTCGGCGTTCACCTGCTCGATTTCCTCGCGCAGTTTTTGCACTTTGCCGATGGCAGATTTTTCGTTTTCCCACTTGGCGCTCATGGCGCTGAACCGGTCGCGCATGGCGGCAAGTTCTTTTTGGATTTCCGAAAGGCGCTCGGCCGATAATTTGTCTGTCTCTTTTTTCAGCGCGGCTTCTTCGATTTCAAGCTGCATGATTTTTCGCCGTAAATCGTCCATTTCGGCGGGAGAGGAATCCATTTCGGTGCGAATCATCGCGCATGCTTCGTCCACAAGGTCGATGGCCTTGTCGGGCAAAAAGCGGTCGGACAGATAGCGGTTTGACAGCACGGCGGCGGCAATCAATGCGCCATCTTGTATTTTGACGCCGTGAAACACTTCATAGCGCTCTTTGAGGCCGCGCAAAATGGAAATGGTGTCCTCGACGCTCGGCTCATTGACAATCACCGGCTGAAAACGGCGTTCAAGCGCGGGATCTTTTTCGATGTACTGGCGATATTCGTTCAGCGTGGTTGCGCCGATGCAGTGCAATTCGCCGCGCGCGAGCATCGGTTTTAAAAGGTTGCCGGCATCCATGGCGCCGTCGGTTTTGCCCGCGCCGACAATCGTGTGCAGTTCGTCGATAAACAAAAGGATTTGTCCGTCGGACTTTTTCACTTCCTGCAACACGCTTTTGAGGCGTTCTTCAAATTCGCCGCGATATTTTGCGCCTGCGACAAGCGCGCCCATGTCGAGGCTGAACACCTTGCGGTCTTTGAGATTTTCGGGCACGTCGCCGCGCACAATGCGCTGTGCAAGCCCCTCGGCGATGGCGGTTTTACCAACGCCGGCCTCACCAATCAGCACCGGATTGTTTTTCGTTTTGCGCGAGAGAATGCGAATGACATTGCGAATTTCGGCATCGCGCCCGATGACGGGGTCGAGTTTTTGCTGTTTGGCAAGCGCGACAAGATCCTGCCCATATTTTGCCAAAACATCATACGTGCTTTCGGGGTTGTCGCTTGTGACACGCTGATTGCCGCGCACGGTGGCAAGCGCCTCCATAAACGCGTTTTTATCGACGCTGAACGTGCGCAAAACCTCCTGCACGGCGGCGTTTGGCGCGTCCATCATGCCGAGCATCAAATGCTCGACGGAAACATATTCGTCCTGCATGGCGGCGGCTGTTTTTTCGGCCACCGTAAGCGCTTTGTCCAGTTCCGGCGTGATATATACTTTGTCGGCCTCGCGCCCGCCGCCTGTGACATGCGGCAACTTTTCAATTTGTTGGGCGAGCGCCGCCATCATATTGCCCGTCTGTGCGCCCATTTTTTCAAACAATTGCGAAATCAAGCCGTCCTGCTGTGCGAGCAGTGCATAAAATAAATGTTCGGGGCACAGCGCTTGATTTTGATATTCCACGGCCAAAGACTGCGCGTTTTGAATGGCCTCCAGTGATTTTTGCGTCATTTTTTGCGTATTCATAAATTCATACACTCCTTTTTTATTTCAATTAAAATTGACAATGCGATGAAATTAATTTTGCTAAAGCTCTGCTGTTTTAGTGTCCAAATTGGCCTTGTATATTTTTTCGGTTTCGCACAGTGCCTCAGACGGATTGTCCACATGCTCAAAAAACACCTTTAAACAAGTGTCGAACAGCGTCACATAATTTGCGATGGTTTTGCCATACGTCTGCACATTTTCGCTATCCTGCGGCGTTTGCAGGCGCCGCGTATAACGTCCGTTTTCGGTTGTATTTTCACGCGCGTCCCCGTGCAAATTTGCACTTTCGAGCTTTGTCCACACGCGGTAAAACTGCGTGAGGCAAAGCAACAAATTTGGGTTTTGCGTGCGCAAATTGACGCGCAGTTCGCCCATTTGTGCGCCGGTATGCGGATATAATTCAAGCACATAGCGCACACTTGGATTATATTTATATTGCAGCGCACTGCGCAAATTGAGCATGACGTCGCTTGCAGAAAGCATGGGTTGCAAAATATTTTGCTGCGCAATCGCGGTGTTCACTGCCGCAAAAATATCCTGCATACGCTGTTCGGGTGTATCCGTTTTGGTGTATTCCGCCAAAATACGGTTCATCATATTAGACCGACTGGTACCCGCATGATACGCAATCCTGTCAACCTCTGCCACCACATCGTCCATGAGCACGATGCTGTATACATTTTTTTGCATCATATCACCTCTTTGCATTATTGTATTCTCATTCTAATAACTTGTCAAGCGTTTTATATAATTATTTTTACAAATTATGAAATGCAAAGCAATATTTTGTTTGCGATAGCCAAAAAAAGCAGCAAAAAGCGGAGTGCAATCCTCTGCACTCCGCTTTTGAAAAAACAATTTATTGCGTCAAACCGTTGTCCGCATCCTCCGCTTTTTTAGCCTCTTGACGCTCGGTGACGTGAAACGCCTGTTCCATCACCGGCCACGCCCACATGTCCACAATCAGCGTAACCCACGACACAAGGCCGAGCATCAAGCACAAAAACGTGACCGGCCAAATTAAAAATACACCAAAAAACACAAGCACCACAATGGTGATGATGCCCGCCGGCAAGCTGCGTTTTGCAAAACCGAACATCAACATCAAGCTGTTTTTTGCCATGCCAAGCAGCGGCAGGTCGATGAATAAAATCTGCAAAAACAGGAAAAGGCCACAGGTGATAATTAAAATCATGCAAAATAAAACAAGCCCAAGCATGATGAAATTCATTTTCGGCACCATAAATACATAGTAATAGGTGGAAAATGTTTCAATCGCCAGCAACACCATAAACGTCATGCCGGCCGGCACGCTTTGCCGTGCATTGTCTTTGAAGGCCTTTTTATAATCGTGCCACATATAGCCCGGAATGTTGCGAATGGCCTTGATGACGATGGCGTGCAGCGCCGTGAGTGCGGGGCCTGCCAACATGGCGCCAAGCACATAAACCGCCGCCGCAATAATCACCATGCCGAGGTATTCGTGAAACAAAATGCCAAATACCACCGCAATCAGGCACGGCACAAAACACAGTGTCGTCAATATACCGGCACGCCACAGTGCACCCATGTCGCGACCCATAATTTCAAAAAAACGCGCGATGCCCTTTTTTTGCGGCGCATTTTTTGGCACACCGGGGCCCTCTTTTGTATACGAATTTGAAAAAAATCCCATAGTACTATTACTCCGTTCGTATTTGCATGATTTTATAGATATAACAAGCATTATATAGTATAGCATAGTGCGCACCGCTTTGCATTACAATATTGTAAACAAATGCATGATTTTTACGCATATTTAAAAAAGATGCACAAAAGAATTGGGCAAAAATTCGGCGAACTGACAAATTTGTAAAAACGCACCAGCCGGCCTCACCGTCCTTAACACCGTTTTAATTGAGGGCGAAAGCGTACTTTCTTTTGATTCCACCGGCAATTGTCGGTAGAGATAATCACTATTTTTAGGAGGATAACCAAACATGAAAAAGATTCTTGCACTCATCTTGGCACTGGCTCTTGCACTGTCGATGACGGCCTGTGGCGGCGCCGCAAGCAGCAGCGCACCTGCACCCGCAGGCAGCACATCCGCAGCACCTGCCGCAAAAGGCAATGTCTATTTTTTCAACTTTAAACCCGAACAGGACGAGGATTATCAAGCCATCGCAAAAGAATACACCGCCGAAACCGGCGTACCTGTCAAAGTTGTCACGGCTGCGTCGGGCACCTATGAGCAATCGCTCAAATCTGAAATCGCCAAAACCGAAGCCCCCACCATCTTCCAAATCAACGGGCCTGTCGGCTATGCGGCATGGAAAGACTATTGTGCAGACCTTTCCAAAACCGAAATTTACGGCCATTTGACCGACAAAACCATCGCCATTTCCGAGGGCGAGGGCGTGTAT
>JAVXRV010000070.1:0-9607 GCA_036643515.1 Ruthenibacterium sp. | reverse complement strand
AAAAACTAGGCGCACAGATGCTCTGCGTGGCATTGTTTTTTGGGATGCTTCCTACGTCTGCGGGCACGGTATACGCGGCCGAGCCGCAACCCACGGCCTACACCGCACCCGCGCTGTCTGTGAAAAAAGGGCAGGCAGAGGTTGATTTGTTACAAGGAATAATTTACGATGCTGCGCAATATAATTTGTCGATTGCCGACAATGGCGGCTTTGATGTTAAGGTTGTGGGCGCGTATACGCTTACTTATTTATTGACGCCGATTGCACCGGCCATGCCAAAAGCCGAAGCCGTGTCGACGGCAAACGTGTCCATCTCCTCTGCGCTGACGGCCGAAACACCGGCGGCACCGGCCTCTGCACCCGCGCCCGCATCGGCCTCCGCGCCAAGCGCCGCGGCATCGTCTGCGCCCGCGCCGTCCTCTGCGTCAAGCACCGCATCGGCCTCTGCATCGGCAGAAACGCCGGTCGCGCCGCCTGCACCGTCCTCGGCGTCCACTCCAGCGGCGTCTGCGCCTGCTTCGGCCTCGACATCGACAGACGTGCCGACAGACGAAATGGTCATTCCGCCTGTCACACCTCGTGAAAATATTACGTTTACGCGTGTGGTTTCCGTAGTGGATGCCCCCGCGGATGCAGCAGTGTGCACTTGTGGTGCAGGTGATGCTGCGGCAAACCATTTGTCGAGCTGCGCCTTATTGCAAGCGCCCGAAAACGAAGCCGCGTACGTTGAAAAAGCCGGCGGCACCGCGCCAAACGCACGCATGTCGCGTGCAAACACAAGCGGCGGCATCACCGTGCCGAAAGGCATGTTTTTCCTCTCGCCAAGTCCGGCACAGGGCAACGTAGTCGGCACATACGCGTGGTACGACACGTTTAGCGCCGCCGTCAGCGCAATGAACAGCAAAGAAACGGATTACCGTATTATTATATGTAAGGCAGAGCAAGAACTCACCGCGGCAGACACGGGCAAAAAAAGTAGTGTCAATGGCCTGACGGCAGATTCACCTCTGTTTAAGCTCAGCGGTCCAAACATCAACAGCGACGCGGACGATTTGGCCAAAAGCCTTGTCATCAGCGCAAGCTGGAGCGACCCCGCCGGTGCGGATAGCTTGTGGGATCGCGACCCCGCAACATGGAGCGCAAACACGCGCCTCGGTCTGCAAGGCGCGCCCGATGACGCGGGCACGATTACAATTCCCACAACAAAGCGAAAACTGCAAAAGGGCATTGATACAATAACCAGTGGGGTTTCGGGCGAAATCGCGTGCGGCGTGCCCACTACATTTCGCAATATGAAATTCGCCTCAAACGTTCTGATTAACGCCTACAGCAACAAAATTGTAATGGGCGAGGGCATTGAAAACATAGCGGGCACCTATATCGATTTGTTCGGCAAAACAGGCGACCCGATTGACCAAGGCCAAGGTGCGCTGCCGAGCGGAGCAACCGGTGCATTTGCAGACCTTTATGATGGCAGCACAGAGCTTGAAGTGTTTTCGGGCACATATCATCAAGTTTGCGGCGGCTATTTTAATGCACAAGACCAAAGCGGTGGAAAAGTAGACCATTATGTGATAGGCGATAAAACCGTCAAGCTGTATGGTGGTAACTTTAAGGCGACCAGTACGGTTACCAATCCACCGGATAAGCTGTTATATGATAATTACGTGGTGGCCGATTCGCTCGATGATGATGTACAGGGTGGTGCTACGAGCGTTACCTATTCCACAAAAGGCAACGTGATGATGCTCGTACAGCCGATGGAAGGGCTTGCCTTTGTGGCGCCGCCCTCCATTTTGCTGGGCGCTTATTCAAGCTCACTTTATCCAGGGGCAGTAGGGGATACGCTGACACTGGACACAACATATTATCATCAGCCGATTGACATGAGCGGCACAGATATTGCCGCCGCACCGCTAGGCCCTAAAGGCGAAGCCTGGGGTGTAGAAGGCACAGACGGAAACCACACAAAAGTCACCATGACCATCAATGCGCCCGACACAACGATAAAGTCCATTTGGGCACGCGGCATACATTCTGCCAACACCACAAATTATCCTGCCATCATTAACTTGAATGATATTGGCACTGTCACCGAGTACATAAACGGCTCAAACCGTACGCCAACTTATCGTTTGAGAGATAGGGATTATACACGCGACTACTTCACCGACGACCACACCACGCTCAACGTCAAAAAATCGGTGAATTTGAACGGTGTGCGCTGGTTTTCGACCGTGAATGTTGAGCCATCTGTGGCGCTACATGTCAACAACTTTGAGATGGTGCTGCAAAACCCCACTTACACGGTTGCGAACGCGGAGTTAGCCAATTCTGCATACGCTACAAACAAATCTCCAATGCTGAACCTTGCGCAGGGCAGCTCGCTCGACGTCGCAAAAGGCGGCATAAACTGCACAATCGGCAATGTCACGGCGGCAAATACGGCGCGGCTTTCTTTGGCATGCGATGATTACATGGCAGAAAACAAAGCCGGCGGTTTGCTTTTTGGCAAAATTGTGGCGCAGGCAGCACCCAATCAACTGCAAATCGGCCTCGCCTCCACCTCCGCACCGCTTGCAAACAATCAGCAATACGGCTTTTTGTATTTGGGCGAGAATGACGCAAATGCAGACGCAAAAATAAATCCAACTGCCAATATGACCTCTGCCGACGGCACGGTTGCGAAAAAAGTGAATGGTGCAAAACGGTTTTTGAACATTCAACCAAATGCAGGAAATCCGCTCGCACTGTCGTCCCCCGCAATCACAACACCAATTTCATGCGTAGATTTCGACGCTGTAAAAACAGCAATCTCAGCCAATCCGAATGACATCTATAAAGTAACACTCCTCAAACCGTATTCCATGACGGCCGCCGATTACACCGCGCTTGCGGCCATCGACACAACAATATGCAAAGGTCTGATCCTCACAGGTTGGAAAGACGATTTCGGCTACACCCTTGCGGGCGATGGCTTTCAATTCACGGACGAAACACCTGCAAGCGGCGACAAAGCCGAGCCAATCGGCCAAGACGGTGCCGGCAAAAACACCCCGCATAAAACCGTCACACCGCCCGGCACAAACGGTCTGACACTGTTGCAAACAGACATTCGGCTTTCCGTGCCGACCACCCTGCGCAATATCAGCTTGCGCAGCACGGTCACAACTCCCATTTCTTATAAGGCCATGTCGGCCAAGCAAGCAGACGGTGCACTGCAAATTGGCCCCGGCCTTGTGCAAGACACCGCGTCGTACATGAATGTTTACGGCGGCAGAAGCGCCGTAACGGAAAAAGACAATTACAGCACCGCCGTGACGCTTTACAACGGCAAATATGGCACAGTTTTGGCCGATTGCGATGCACAAGGTGCTATCCAAACCAATACCGGCGCGTCCGCGCTCAACATCTACGGCGGCACGTTCGGCGCAGATAAAACCACACCACAAAACAACCTCATTGGCATCACAAAAGGCACAGGCACGCATGGCGGCGGCGCAGGGCGCAAAAGCACCATCAATATTTTCATGTCGGCCAATTATACATTCCACTTGAATGGCAGCCCTATCGTTGCCGACGATGGCGGCACAGCCGTCAACCTTGGCGGCAGCGATATCACGATTCAAAACACCGATGGCACGTTGTTTGAGCACTTTCCTGTCGTGGGGCCGCTGAACACCACGTTTGCAGGCACCACGCTCAGCGGCGGCACAACCGTCAACATCAACGCGCGCAACTGCACGTTTGGCACGGTAACGCCCGGCAACACAAACGAAAAAGGGCCACTGCTCACGGGCGGCGCAGGCTCTATACTCTTAAATGTAAATGCCGCAAAAAGTTTTGACAGCATTTATGGCGGCGGCGTGCCGGCAGACGCGGTTGGCCTTGTGCCGCGCGTGTGCGAAATCAACTTTGAGCCGAGTTGCGACACCATCGTCCAAAAAGCGCTCAGCAACTGGAGCACACTGACACTGAAAAGCGATAACGCACACAGCGCAAAAGTATTGTTTAACGGCGATTCCGGCACATTTTTTGCCGCAAACAGCACAGAGCCGGTCGGCAAACTGACACTGAACAGCAACACCGAGTTGCAGCTTCAAAACCCGCAAAATCGCTTTGGCATTGATACGCTTGTGGGCAGTGGCACTGAAGACAACTGCGGCACATTGCTTGTAAACGGCACCCCGAAAGAATCGGGTCTGACGGTGCGCCGCGCGCTTGAAAACCCGAAAATCATTTTAGGCCTTGTGCCCGACGCACCGTTGCAAGAAGGCACAAAACTGCTCAAGTTCGGTACGCCGGCAGAAGCGCGCAAAACCGATTATCACAAACATGCCTCTATTGTGGCAAGCGTGATGAAAGACAATAACGACCGGCTCACAACAGGCGGCGCGGGCGACCATGGCTTTATATTCCTCAGTTTAAATGCGAGTGTGCGTGTATATCCCTCGCCGCACAATGGTGCGCCGGGTGCAGACCCCACACGTTATACCGATTATATCACGCTGTACGACGCGCTTGTGGATATGGAAAAATATGTAGCGCCAAAAGACGGCAAATATACGGTCAACTTCATCAACGATTACACCATCGGCTACCATGACGAATTTGGAAAACTTGTTGGCGCTGACGGCCCGAAAGTCACCGACGACCTTGGTAAACTGAAAGAATTTAAAGGTGCACTCGACGAAGCAACAAACGGCATCAAGGCCATTTCGTTTTCCAGTATCGAGCAAAACAAGCCGGAATTGTTGACCGAAAATGACATGAAAAAGCTCAACATAGTCAGCGTGCAAAATATTGCTAAATATGGCACTGCTCTACATCTGCCGGAGGGCAACACGCTTGCGTTGCATCAAACGGCAAACGAGGGCATCACGTTCGAAAGCTTCAAGTTTGGCACAGCGAGCAACTTAATGGCCGCAAACGGCTGTGTTGTCACCATGGGCGCGGCCGATGCACAAAACGACCAACAGGGTAGCGTGCGCATGACAGACGCAGACCAATTTGCGCTCTATGGCGGTGGCGTGTCCACCACCACAGTTGCGCCCGCAAGTGCAAAACTGGTGATCAACAGCGGCACATATGCAAACATTTTTGCCGGCTCACAAGAAATCACCAAACAGGTGGCAGGCAACGCCACCATTGACATGAATGGCGGCACATGCAAAATGGTGTCGGGCGAGCATACAGGCAGCGTCGCCACCGTGAATTTCAACAAAACCATTGTGGTGGAAACTGTCAAGAATTTCGACGAAATCAACGTCAACAAAAATCTCACCGTAAAACAAAGCATGGATTACGGCGACATCACAAAGTATTCCGGCAATGTCACGCTTGCGGCAAACTCGGTGCTCGATTTGCAAAATGGCAATACTGGCGCTGTTTTTAAAGCGGGCAATCTGACCGCAGGTGCAAACGCAATGCTTTTTGTGCCGAAAAACACCGGCGCGGGCAGTGTGTCCGTTCCACTGCAAGTGGCGGGCACATATACGTATACCGGCGCGGCCGGCGGCACGCTGATTACAGACGTAAAAGACATCAACAACCGCAAACTAGGCGACGACTTAATTGCTTTTGCGACGGCAAAACCGACAGCAGACAAATTCTTCAGCACCAGTATGGAAATTGAAAGCAATTTTACTGAGGGAAAACAAATTGTAGAATACAAATATCCGAAAAACCCTGCCACGCGCCTTGCATGGGTGGGCATGGCTTCGCCGGAAACAGGCGCAGCGCTATCAAAATCCCTCTACTTTGACAGCATGGTCTATGACGCAACTGATTTGGATAAAGACGGTGCGACGGCTGTATCAAAATTGTTTTTGCTGAACCAAGCGCAGTATGATGCCTTTATGAAAGACAGCACACAGCAGCCCGGTGCGTCTGTTGCGAATACAACTGCATTCAACCGAATGAAAAACACAGTACCCGACGGCATCGGTGCCGGTTTTCATACGCATTCTTACAGCACAGTAAATGCCAACATTGACCCCGCGCAGAAATATTACGCACTGACGTATGCGGGCAGTACATGGGCCATTGCCCTGATTGACGTATACGCACCCGACACAACGGCCGCCGGCAAAACACCAAAAGCCGTGCGTGAGGGTAAAAATCGCATACTGAATATCCCGCTTGAAGAAATAAGCCAAGGTGCGCACGCACCAAGCGGCATATATCGTGTGGCATGGAGCAAAGCCAAATCATTTACAGGCGGCGTAATAGCGCCCGATCGCACCACCCTTTACCCGACCGGCGCATTTGATTTCACACAGCCGAAAGGCGATTGGACAGCGTTACAAGATGTTAAAACCCTGTCAACCGCCGAAAATCAAAACACCTATTCCATGAAGGTATCGGCCGCAGAGGCGGCAACCATGCCAAATTTTTACCTGTATGTGCAAGACACGCTCGGCAACACGCGTGAAGTGACCATCACACCCGACTGGCAGTTTGCGGTAGACGTGATTTACACAGCGGGTATGGGTACAGGCGAGAACGTGATTGATGCCAATATTTCGCGCAACAGCGAGGCAAGGGTCTTGCCGTGCCCGACAACGTTCAAAAAAGCAGGTGAAGCATTCGCCGGTTGGAAATGCAGTATAGACAATACTAAAACCTACTACCCAACGCAGAAATTTAGGGTGGCAGATGCTGACGTCACGATGACCGCACAATGGCTTCCGGACGCAAACACCGACGGTGTGCCGGACGATTGGCAGAAGAAGATTGATTTTAAAATTGCCACAGCGGATAGCGCGAATGCTCATTTTGCAAGTACAGGAGACCCGCAAATAGTCACAGTCGCTCTGCCACAACTGAAACCGGACGGCACGTATACAAACGGCTTTGATCCGGCGGCGACAGGCGACAAGCGCTTCGTCATCATAGCCGCGTCGGATGTGCCGCAAACCGTGCCAAATGCCAACTATGCGTTCACCAAGTGGACAGCTACGGACGGCGACACAGCAGCCGTCACACCGGACGGCACAGAAATTCGGCTGTCTGCCCCGACTCCCACCTACTTTGCACACTTTACATCTTCCACAAAGGGCATTCCGTCCATAGCACAAACAAGTGTAACGCATACGAGCGCACCGGCAGCAGATGCATCAACAGCAGTCAACAAAACGCTGACGTTTGGCTTTAGCATTGCACCGGCACCGGGCGAAACGAGCATTGGCACCACGCAAATTGCGCGTGCGTTTATCACGCAAACCGCAAATTGGACGTATGCGCCCAAAAACCCGACAGATGCGATACCCATGACCCTTTCGGGCGGCAATCTGGTGGGCACTGTAACGACAAACCTTGCCGAAAACGACATATGGTATGCCTATGTGGTGACAAACGGCAACAAAACAGATAAAATGGTGCTTGATACATTGGGCGTAACCTATCAAAATGCTTCCGTCCGCGCAACAGGCGGCATAATTCAGCAAAAAGCCATGAATGCAGACCACACCGAGATTGTCGGACCAAAAACCGTCACCTCTGATGTGACGGCAAACCTCATATTGGAAGATCCTATCAAAACGGCAGTAGCGGGCTATACACCCTCCGGCCTCAACAAGGCGGGATGGACGGCGACGCAGCTTACACCGGCAGAAAAAACAACGCTGTGCGGCGCAAACGGCTTTGCCACATTGGCAAAGCAGAACAAGCTGACGCTCTTTGCCGACAAACAGGCAAATGTCGCGGCCGAAAAAGTGCCGTCTGACAAACAACTTTATCTCTATGCATCGGATATGCTTGGCAATCTGCGCGAAACCGTTGTGCCGCTTACGGATGTGTACAATGTGTCTATCCCAACATGGATTGGCCTCGCGGCCGTGCAAGGGCAGACCACGAAACTGATTACACCGACCGACGGCTGTTATATTGTGAACAACAGCGCAATGCAGGTGAAAGCGGAACTGACAGGGTTTACGGTGCAATCGGGTGCGACAAATAAGTTGGAATTGGTGGCAAATTCACCGGCAACAAAAGAGCAGATGCAACTGAACATCACAGCCAAATCATCGCAAGGCACCTTTGCCACAACGTCGGTGGCGGGCATCAGTACAACAGCGCCGCTCACACTCGGCATAATGCCGGCAACGAGCGCAAGCGCACCGCACGGCATCGGTTTCACGTTTACGGCAAAATATATGCAAGAAATTCCGCTGCGGCTGAATGACTGGGATTTGTTCACAATGTCGTACAAATTCACAGCCAATCCACCGACACCGTAATTCTACACCGCGCGGCACAATTTCGTGCCGCTATGAAAGGAGGGGATGCGAACATGGATAACGAGCCACGGCAAGGCTCTGCTGCACTTGCCGCGTATCATCAGCGAAAAGCAAAAACGCGAAAAATTGTGCTGTTTGCGGCGGTACTGGCCATCGTATTATTGGCAGTAGCATTGGCAATTTACCGCAGTGACCTGTTTGCAGACCCAAATGCCGCGCCGGCTGTTTCAGGCAGGCTGAACGAAACAGAAATTGCAAACCAATTGCAGGCACAGGTGGACGCAAGCATGTTCGGCTGTGAAATCAACCCCGCGCCCAGTTTTGCAAATGCCGACAGTACAGGACTTTTGGCCATTCGCAACGGCCCGTCCAACGCGCAGGATATGCGCGTGAGCATCACGCTCGACGATACCGGCGAAACAGTGTATACCAGCAAAATTCTGCATCCGGGCGAGCAAATTGTGGAGGACAAACTGTCTTGTGCACTTGCCGCCGGCACCTATCCCGCCACAGCAAGTGTGGCCGCGCTCAAAGCCAATAGTGAGGAGGTGGTGGCAAATGTACAAATGGCACTCACCATCACAATGCAGGCCTAGCGCATGATGCACAAGATTTGTGCAAGCAAGTAAAAATCATTCAAAAAAAGGAGAAAAAAATATGAAAAAAACATTCGCATTGATACTCATTTTGGCGCTTGTGTTCTGCATGGCTGTGCCAACATTTGCGGTGGCGCCACCACCAGAGGTAAAGGGTCAAACCACCGTGGGTATTCAGGTATACGATTATGACCCGACTGACCTTGACGGTTCTGTCAGCTTCACCGTACCGCTGTATGTCACCTTGGCGGTTGTACAAAATTTATCAAATCCAGCGTCACCCCAAAGCAAAGTGATGGCACCGGCACCAGATCAGTACCAAATCAAAAACGGGAATGCAACCGGTGGCAGCAATCTTGCCGTCACGTCGTTGGACGTCAAGAAAGTTACAACGGGCAGCACATGGTCTTTAATTGCAACACCACCTACGGCACAAAACACATTGCAAATGTCGCTTGGCAAAGCGGGGAGTACACTGGTACAGCTTACAGAACAACTCTTTAATACAAAGGTAGGCTTTATCACACCGCCAACTGAAAAACCGGACTCAACGTCCGTTATTACACCGACGACCCCGCTAACCCTCCCTATCAATGCCGCTATTGCGACAGGCTTCAAATATGATAAAGCAGATGTTGCGCCACAGTTTACGCTCAAGTATACATTACAGCCGCTGAATAGCGACGGTACTTATGTTGACGCCTCCACGATTAAAAGTTACGTCGGCGATAGTGCAAAAGACGCAGGCTACAATTAACTCCCTAACCCCTA
>JAVXRV010000069.1:0-9705 GCA_036643515.1 Ruthenibacterium sp. | reverse complement strand
CAATAAGCAGAAAGAAAACCCTCTGACAAAGCCGTGTTTGGTACCTTGTGGCACTGACGCGGCTTTTTTGTACTGCACAATTGCTTGTGCAGTACAATTTGCGGTTTGCGGCAGCCTATATGCGGCATAACGTCGTGTATGCTTCATGGATTGTGACAAAAAACAAAAAGCACTCTCGTGCAAAATCGACAGGACACAGCACGTAAAAGTGGAGAATACAAACGAAAAGTAAAGAAAACAAAACTTTGCATTACGACACAAAACAAAAGTAGAAAAAAGCAAAATAAAACGCCACAAAACTTTGATAGAATGATACTTGTAAAGAGCGGCCGACGATGCCGCCAGCCACGTTAGAACGAGAAGGAGAAATCAATATGAAAAAATTCTTATCAACCGTATTATCCCTTGCCATAGTGCTTTCAATGGCAGGCTGCGGCGGTGCGGCAACACCGGCGGCAAACAAAGAGACGGACGAGAAAACCGACGCCGGCCTCCCTGTTTTGCGCATTGCCACCATGCCGTTTATCACCAGTTTGCCCACCTATTATATTCAGCAGCATAAACTGGATGAAAAAGCGGGCTTTAAAATGGAAACCACCATGTTCGCCACCGGCGCACCGATGAACGAAGCGCTCGCCGCTGATTTGTGGGACGTTGGCGCGATGGGTGCCGCAGCCGTGACCGGCGTTGCCAACTACGACGAAATGATTATCGGCGAAGTGCTTGAATCCACCGACGGCCTTGGCGTGTTTGTAAAACCCGACAGCCCGATTGCAAAGGAAAAAGGATTTAATCCCTCCTATCCGACCGTACTCGGCAGCCCCGAAACCGTGAAAGGTATTACAATTTTGACGCCCATCGGCACGGCACAGCATTTCACCACTTTAAAATGGCTTGAAAAACTTGGCCTTGCCTCCACCGACGTAAACCTCGTCAACATGGACACCGTGCAGGCATATCAAGCGATGCAGGCCGGTCAATGCGACGCCGTTGCGCTCAACGTACCAACCTTCTTCAATGCCAAAAACGATGGCATGGTACAGGTGGGTAATTTGTCGGAACTTGGCACGAAATATGTGGACATGCTTGTGGCGAACCGCAAAGCGGTGGAAGGCAAAGCAGACCTTGTACAGCTTTATGTAAACTGCATTATGGAAGCCTGTGACGCCTTGCAGAAAGACCCCGAAATGGCCGCAGATTTGTTTGTACAATACTTACAGGAAAGCGGCACCGAAACCAGTCGCGAGAACTGCATGGACGACTTGAAGCGCGTGAAATTTATCGGAAAAGCCGATTGGGACGGGCGCGATCTTGGTGCGTTTGCGCGTGAACTGGGTGAATTTTATGTCGGCCTTGGCCAACTGGAGCCGAGCGTAATGGATAAATTCGGCACCAACATCGTGGATACATTTGTAAAATAAGCGTCTGAAAGTGAGGGAGAAACCGTGAAACAGTTTTTAAAAAAATATAAGTACAAACTGATTTCCCTAGGCTCGTTTTTGGCAGTGTTGCTGCTATGGCAGCTTGTGACAGACACCTTACATTTGGTGTCGCCCATGATGCTGCCGAGCCCGGCAAAGGTGCTTGACACCTTTATCTATAAGCTGACCGGCGGCAAAAATCCGGACGGCGCAACCTTATTTGAACACATCTGGGCAAGCCTTAAAATTGCGCTTGGCGGCTATACGGTCGGTGTTTTAATCGGCGTACCGCTGGGCATCGGCATGGCGTGGAACCGCCGCTTTGAAATGTTTACAAAGCCGCTGTTTGACATCATTCGCCCGATACCGGCACTCGCATGGATTCCGTTGATGATTTTATGGCTCGGCATCGGTTATTGGTCGAAAATCGGCATCATCTTTTTTGCGGCGTTCATCAGCGCGGTCATCAACTCGTATGCCGGCATCAAACGCACTTCACAGGTGCACCTGTGGGTTGGCCGCACCTTTGGCGCTACCAATCGTCAGCTGCTGTTCAAGGTGGCCATTCCCACGGCACTGCCGATGATTTTCACCGGCCTGCGCCTTGCACTCGGCTCCTCTTGGGTGGCACTGGTGGCAGCAGAACTTCTTGCCGCAACGCGCGGCCTTGGCTATATGATTCAAATGGCACGCATGCTTGGCCGCCCCGATGTCATCATCGTGGGTATGATTACCATTGGCGCAATCGGCCTTTTGCTTTCCGGCCTGCTTGAAAAACTACAAAAGAAATTCGTGAAAGGCGGCAGATGAGATGATTGACAAAAAAAGCAAACGTTTTTCCGACAAACAGATGATGATATTTTACACTTTTGCATCTGTTTTTTGCCTGTTGGCCGTGTGGGAAATTGTGGCACGCTTTACAAAAGCGTCCATGTTTCTGCCGCCGGCAAGCGAAGTGATTTTAGCTTTCTGCAAAAGTTTTGTGGTGCCCATCGGTAAACGCACAATGCTTGCGCATATCGGCATCAGCTTATACCGCGTTGGTGTGGCGTTTGTCATTGCCACCATCACCGGCATTGCACTGGGCGTCGGCATGGGTTACTCACGCGTTTTTGAAGCCATTGTAAAACCTATTTTTGAGTTTATCCGCCCGATTCCCCCGCTTGCGTGGATTCCGATGTCTATTTTGTGGTTTGGTCTTGGCGATCAAAGCAAGTTTTTCATCATCTTTTTAGGATGCTTTTGCTTCATCACCGTCAACACATACGACGGTGCCCGCAACGTTGACCCAGTTTTGATGGGCGCAGCACGCATGCTTGGTGCCAATGAGCGACAGGTG
Source organism: Ruthenibacterium sp. (assembly GCA_036643515.1). Lineage (GTDB taxonomy): Bacteria > Bacillota > Clostridia > Oscillospirales > Ruminococcaceae > Ruthenibacterium. The sequence continues at coordinate 6,945 of JAVXRV010000069.1, read as the reverse complement.
TTTTTCGAAGTGGTGCTCCCCTCGTCCATCCCCTATATTTTTGCCGGACTGCAAATTGCTGTCACCGCCGGATGGTCTGCCGTGGTGGGCGCCGAAATGGTGCGCTCGGACGAAGGCGTGGGCTGGCTGATTGTCATGGGCATGTCCAACGGCAATATCATTCAAATTATGGTTGGCATGGTGGCAATCGGTGTCATCGGCTATATTTTAGCCACCAGTATGGCGGCACTTGAGAGGAGGCTTTGCGCATGGAACGCACAACAGGAGCTGTAAACGCACCGGTTTTGGAATGCCGCAACGTCGGGCGCATTTTTGAAGGCTATCATGGTGCAGAGCAAAACGAAGTGCTCAAAGATGTGCATTTCAACGTGGAAGAAAACGAATTTTTGGTGCTGTTTGGCGCTGGACAATGCGGCAAAACCACCTTGTTGAATATTTTGGCCGGTCTTGATATGCCAACGCACGGCGAAGTGATTGCACGCGGCAAAAAGGTGACGGCACCCGACCCCGAACGCGGTGTCGTCTACCAAAAAACGGCGCTGTTTCCGTGGCTGACCGTGCGCGACAATGTTGGGTTTGGGCCGAAAGTGCGCCATATGAAAAAGCAAGAGCAGGAAAGCCGCGTTGCCAAATACTTAGAACTTGTCGGTTTAACCGGCTTTGAAAAGAGTTTTCCGTCACAACTTTCCGGCGGTATGCGGCAACGTGTGGGCATTGCCCGCGCGTATGCAAACAATCCGGACGTGATGCTGATGGACGAGCCGTTTGGCCATCTGGACGCACAAACGCGCTATATGATGGAAGAAGAATTGCAGCGCATTTGGCAAAAAGAAAAACGCACGGTGGTGTTTGTAACCAACAATATCGAAGAAGCGTTGTTTTTGGCCGACCGTATTATTTTGTTGACCAACTGCCCGACGCAGATTAAAACAGAATATAAAATTGAACTGCCGCACCCGCGCAGCTATATTGACCCTGAGTTTTTACGCTTGCGCAAAGAGATTACCGACAATATGGACGGCACCGTATAACGAAAGGATTTTATGATGGAAAAGACCTTACAGCCCAAGGTGAGGGTGCAAAATCTCACCAAGAAATTTGGCGATTTACTGGTGCTTGACAATATCTCCTTTGACGTTGCGGCGGGAGAATTTCTGTGCATCGTCGGCCCAACCGGCTGCGGCAAAACCACTTTTTTAAACAGTTTGACAAAACTGTATGAGCCGACAGCCGGCGAGATTTTACTGGACGGCGAACCGGTTGACCTTAAAAAGCACAGTGTTGCGTATATTTTTCAAGAATACTCCACCATGCAATGGCTCACCGTGGAAGAAAACGTGCGGTTTGGGCTTGATATCAAACACACCCCGCGTGAAAAGGCAGACAAATTGGTGGAGGAATATTTGGAGATTGTCGGGTTGACCAAGTATCGTAAATACTATCCCGACCAGCTCTCTGCAAGTATGTTGCAGCGTGTGGTGATTGCGCGTGCTTTTGTGACGCAGCCCGATTTGCTGTTGATGGATGAGCCATATGGACAGCTTGATATTCAGCTGCGCTATAAGCTGGAAGATGAGCTGATTAGCCTGTGGCAGCGCACGAAAACAACCGTGTTGTTCATCACGCACAACATCGAAGAAGCCGTGTATATGGGCGAGCGCATTTTGGTGCTGACCAACAAACCGACGGGCATCAAAAAGGAAATTCAAAATGATTTGCCGCGCCCGCGCGACATTGCAAGCCCCGACTTCGTAACCTTGCGCAACGAAGTGACCGAACTGATTAAATGGTGGTAATATAGCAGCTTTTCCAGACATGGACGCTGCGATATTCTGATTACCGCAGACACAAAACCGGTGGCCTGCCCTTTACTTATGGCGTTTGCTTTGCTATGCTGTATGAAGGGCAGGCCATTGTGATTGCAAGAAAGGAACGCTTCATGAAAAAGCACCCGAATATCGTTTTCATTCTTTCCGACGACCAAGGCGCGTGGGCACTCGGCTGTGCCGGCAACAAGGAATTGCAAACGCCGCATCTTGACAAGCTTGCGCAGCAAGGCATGCGTTTTGAAAATTTTTTCTGCGCGTCGCCCGTGTGTTCTCCGGCACGCGCTTCCCTGCTCACCGGCTGCATTCCCTCACAGCACGGCATACATGATTGGCTGCGCGACGACGACGAACAGCAAGCGGCGATTGCCTATCTTGCCGGACAGTATTCCTACACCAAAGCATTGCAGGAAAACGGCTATGCCTGCGCACTTTCCGGCAAATGGCATCTGGGCAAAAGCGACACGCCACAGCAAGGTTTTTCGCATTGGTTTTGCCATAAATCCGGCGGCGGCCCCTATTACAATGCACCCATTTACAAAGACGGTACGCTATATCGCGAGCCGCGTTATGTAACGCAGGCCATCACACAGGACGCTCTTGCTTATTTGGACAGCCGCAATGGCGATGAAACGCCGTTTTATCTGCAAGTCGGCTACACAGCGCCGCATGCGCCGTGGCTGCACAATCATCCGAAAGAATACACCGATTTATATGAGGACTGCTCCTTTGCCTCTGTGCCGCACCTGCCGCGCCATCCAAACAGCATTTATCTGACAGATGAAGTGGCACAAAACGAGCGCGAACATCTCATTGGCTACTATGCGGCCGTCACCGCCATGGACGCAGGCATCGGGCAAATCATCGACAAAATTGACGCGATGGGGCTGCGTGAGGACACTCTTTTGATTTTCACGAGTGACAACGGCTTCAGCTGCGGTCATCACGGTTTTTGGGGCAAAGGAAACGGCACGTTTCCCATCAATTTATACGAAGAATCCGTCAAAGTGCCATTCATCGTCAGCCAACCGGGCGTTATTCCGCAAAACAAAACATGTGACGCACTGGTGTCGGCTTACGATTTTATGCCGACTTTGCTCGATTTTATCGGCATATCCGGCAGCGACAGCCGCGTGTTGCGTCCCGGAAAATCGTTTGCGGCGGCGCTTTGCGGCAACAACTTTGCACAGCACGACAGTGTGGTGGTGCTTGATGAATATGGCCCGAACCGCATGATTCGAAGCCGTGATTTTAAATTTATCTGCCGCTATCCCTATGGGCCGGACGAACTGTATGATTTGAAAAACGACCCCGCGGAAATGGAAAATCTGCTTGTGGCAAACGCAGAAAACCCGATTGCGCAAACACTGCGCAAACAGCTTGAAACATGGTTTGCACATTATGTAAACCCTGCCATTGACGGCGCAAAAGAGGCGGTGTTCGGCTCAGGACAAATTGGTCTTGCCGGCCTTTGGGGCGATGGCACACCCGCGCACAGCTGCGACGACTACATCAAAAACAGTCCTAATTTCACGCCTTATCGCATCAAATAGAAAAAGGAGAAACGACATGAAAAACATTGCAAAAAACATACTTGCGCAAAGCAAAAAGCTGCGCGTCCAATTGTTTTTGGCATATTTCTTGGCGTTTTCTCTCTTTCTGATCGTCACAATGTTCGTGGTGCTTTTTGTGATTCAAAATTTAATGATTGACCAAGTGGGCGCAAGCCGGCTTGATGTTTTGCGGCAAATTGCAGAGCGCGCAAACACCATCAAAACAAGTAGCACCACCATCACCAATTTGTATCGGTTTGACCCGCAAGTGCAGGCCGCCTTGCAAGAGGATATGGACGAAACACAAAAACACGCGCTGTGCAACGCACTCAATCAGAAAAAAGCACTGTATGATGTCGTGTTCGAGAATGTGGGAATTGCGTATGAAATCGTTCTTTTGGGCGAAGATTTTCACTATGCGTCCGAAACGACATATTATTCATACGACCGCCTCCGTCAACAATTGTGGTTTCGTAAGTTGCAATCGGAACTTGCGGCAAAGCCAAGCGGAAACGTGAAATTCGTGCGCGCATTTCTCAACGATTTTTCAAACGCAGCAAGCAATTACGTGTTTGGTACGGGCAGCTTGCTGCGCTGTAAAAACGGCACATGCACACTGCTGCTGATGATTGACGAAAAACAGCTTGAGAATTTATATCGCCCCGCAATGACGGACGGCAATATTTATATTTTTGACAAAGATGGCTTTATTGTGTCGCACACCGATAAAAAAATGCTTGGAAAACAGTTTGCAAGCGCTGAAAACATGCAGCGCCTATATGGAAAAGATGCCTATGCCGTGACGAAAAAATGTGGTGAGGAGTATTTGCTTTCCACCTATTATGACGCACAAACGGGTTGGACCATTGTGGAGGAAATTCCGGGAAGTGTCATTTTTGCGGATTTGCAAAAGCTGAAGCAAATGATTGGCACGGCTTTGTGTATCTGCTTGCTGATTGCCATGGCTATTTCGCTTTACATGTCGCGGCGCGTAGCGCGGCCACTGGCAAAACTGGGTGCGGCTATGGATGCGTTTGCGGCGCAAAGCACCGTGCCGTCACTTGCGCACAGCAGCACAGAAGAAATTGCACATTTACAGCAAAGTTTTTATCATATGGCCGACGAAATCGGAAAATTGATGGACGACATCGAGGACAAGGCGCAGCAAAAGCGCCTATTGGAAATGAGCTTTCTGCGTGCGCAAATCAACCCGCACTTTCTCTATAACACATTGTTTTCCATCCGCTGCCTTGTGGAACTTCAAAAAAATGAGCAAGCCATGGAAATGCTGTCCGCCTTTACGGATTTGCTGCGGCTGACGCTTTCTGTCGAAACCACGACCATTCCTCTGCATGACGAACTGGAAAGCACGCGCAAGTATCTTGTTTTGCAACAAATACGCTATGGCGAACAAGTGGAATTTGCGTTTGACATCAGCGAAGATACGCTGCAATGCGCCGTGCCGCCGCTTATCTTACAACCCATTGTGGAAAACGCAATTTTTCATGGCATCGAGGCAAAAAAAACAGCGGGCATGGTGGTGGTATCCGCAGTGATGGAGCATGGTACGCTGTTGCTTTCCGTGACGGACGACGGTGTGGGCATGGACGCGCAAACGCTAGCGGCACTGCGTCAAAAAACGGATGATAAACCACTGGCGCGAAGCCGTTCCATCGGGCTTGCCAATGTCAACAATCGTTTGAAAATCAACTACGGTGCGGCATACGGCTTGCAGATTGAAAGCGGCATCGGCATTGGCACAACCGTATGGCTACGCATGCCCGGCATACAATTTTCGCAGGAGGATAAGAAAAAATGAGAGTGTTGATTGTGGACGATGAGCGGCTGATTTGTGAATGGCTGCAATTTTGCATTGAGAAAAACCCAGCCTGTGAGCTTGTGGGCATTGCGAGCAATGGGCAGGAAGGTCTTGCGCTATTTCACAGCACACAGCCGGATTTGATTCTCACGGACATCAAAATGCCGGTGATGGATGGCCTTGCGCTGCTGCGTGCCGTGCGTGAAACAAACCAAAGTGTACAGATTGTTTTGTTGACCGCTTTTTCGGATTTTGATTTGGCGCGCGAGGCATTGCGGTATGGTGCAAATGAATATCTGCTCAAAACAGAAATGCAAAACGAAGTTTTTCAAGAGTTGCTGCATCGGATGTGCCTGCAATGTGAACGGCAGCACGGCGATGACGAAGCATTACAAAACACATCGCAAAATCATGCAATTATCCGCGATGTACTTTCCTGCAACACCGATTTGACGCCGCAAAACCTTGCGATGCTCAAAGAATGTGGCGTGCGTTGGCGCGACAACGGCCTTTTTGCGCTGGCCGTTTGGAAACAGCAGCTCATGCAGGGCGGCGTTCGGTTTCCAAAAGAAAAAACGGCGCGGCATGTGGCCGGTTTTGATTATACCGACCGCATCTATGTGATGGTGGGCAATTTTCAAAGCACCTTGAGCGAGCAAGAAAAGCAACGTCAACTCATTCATTATGCAAAACAGGTGCAGACAGAAAACCACTGCATGGTGGGCATCAGCACCATCACAAACCGTCTGTGTGCCATCCCCGGCATGGTGCAGTATGCTTCTTATGCACTGGCACAAGGCTTTTATCGTATGGAAACACGTTTGTACGAACCACAACAGCAGCCGGATATGCTCAAAAAACAGGTGCAGAACGGCAAAACTGCCTTGCAGACCGTGTGTTTGGATATTTGTCGACGCTGCATTGATGGTGATACACCGGAATTGGAGCCTTTTTTTGCCTGTGTCGCAGAGTATGAACTTGCGGATGTAGACGTATTGACAAAAATGCTTGAAGCATTGGCCGATGCCTTTTTTACACAGCAAAAAGAGAACACCGTCACGGCAGAGCAACTTGAAGCGCTCAAACAAAGCCTGCGCGACAGCATTTCCATACAAGAAACAACGCATCTGATGCAAACATTTGCAACGTGCTGCACAGCCGCACAGCAACTGCACACAAAGCCGTGTTCCAAAGCAATTTCGCTTGCCGGCAAATTGATGCGAGAGGATTTTGCAAGCCCGCTGTGTCTTGAAGATGTGGCGTCGGCCGTTTATCTCAATGCGGAATATTTTTCGCGCATTTTCAAAGAGGAAATGGGGTGTTCTTTTGTGGCATATCTGACGGAACTTCGGCTGCAAAAGGCGATGCAATTGCTGCAAGACACCGCACTGCGCGTGCAGGTGATTGCCGGCGAAGTGGGATATCCCAACGTCAGTTATTTTTCCACCACGTTTAAGAAAAAGTTTGGAAAAAGTCCGTATGAGTATCGCAAAAAGAGCGAGCTGTAGCATGTGCAAAAAAGCACGATGTGTTTTCAGTTCGAAAACAAATCGCGCTTTTTGGTTTCTATTTTGCGAATAATTTCACCGAGTGCCGGTTCTTTTTACTTTGTTACCGTTTTGAAATCAGCGGTTCAATCCGCATCTTCTGCATCGGCAGCTTCGGCGGCAGCTTCGGTGGCGGCTTCAGCGGCTTCAGCGGCTTCTCTTGCGGCTTCGGCCGCTTTTGCATCGGCCTCGGCCTTTGC
>JAVXRV010000068.1:3279-9998 GCA_036643515.1 Ruthenibacterium sp. | reverse complement strand
TTTGCAAGTAAAGAATATTTACTGGAATTGTGATACAGCAGTTTTTTTGACACGGATGCTTTTGACTGTTTGTGAAATCACATTGCGATATTATTTTGTTTTTTGAAATTCGGTTTTGAGCAATTCGAGCGCCTTTTTTTCGATGCGGGAAACATAGCTGCGGCTGATGTGCAAAATTTCAGATACCTGCTGCTGCGTGAGCGGTTTTTGCCCTTGCAGACCGTAGCGCAAAACAACGATTTGGCGGTCGCGTCCGCTTAAACTTTCGACAATACGATGTATTTTTATGGATTCCTCTTTGCTTTCATAGGCTTCATCAAGGGCGAAGGTGTCCGCAACAATGTCGTTGATGGTGAGGCCGCTGCCGTCTTTGTCCCCATCAATGGATTCTTGAATAGAGATATTGTTTTGGTTTTTCTTGCCCGCGCGAAACGACATGAGCACTTCGTTTTCAATGCACCGTGCCGCATAGGTGGCAAAACGTGCGCCTTTGGTGTTGTCGAAACTGTCAACGGCTTTGATGAGGCCGATTGTACCGATGCTGATTAAATCCTCGTGGTCAGTCGAGGAGGCATAATATTTTTTCACGATATGCGCCACAAGACGCAGATTGTGGCTGATGAGCGTTTCCCGCGCCTGTTGATTGCCCGCTTTATAGGCCGCGAACGACTCTATCTCCTGCTGCACCGTAAGCGGTTTTGGGAAACTGCTGCTCTCTAAATGCAGCGCAAAATACAAAATATGGCTTGCCACATAGCTTAAAATCATGCCGAACATTGCTTCACTCCCCTTTTATCTGGTTCTATATTGTATGTGGGCGGGCAGTGAAAAAATGATTGAAAAAGCCCGCACATCGAAAATGATGTGCGGGCTTTGGTTTGCTTTTATTTCAGCATATTGATGAGAATACCGGCTGCAACTGCACTGCCGATGACGCCGGCCACGTTCGGGCCCATGGCGTGCATCAACAAGAAGTTGTGCGGGTTTTCTTTTTGGCCGACTTTTTGTGCGACACGCGCGGCCATCGGCACAGCGGAAACACCCGCAGCGCCAATCAAGGGGTTGACTGCGCCATGTGTGACAAAGCACATCAGTTTACCGAACAACACACCGCCGGCCGTGCCAAGGCAAAACGCCGCAAGGCCAAGCGCGATGATGAAAAAGGTCTGCTGTGTAAAGAATGTATCGGCGCTTGTGGTGCAGCCGACGGAGATGCCAAGAAAGATGGTGATAATGTTCATCAGCTCGTTGCCCGCTGTTTTGTTGATGCGGTCAACGACGCCGGATTCTTTCATCAAGTTGCCAAGCATGAGCATGCCGATAAGCGGCGTTGCACTGGGCAAAATGAGCGAAATGACGATGGTGCATAAAATCGGGAACAATATTTTTTCTGTTTTTGACACTGTGCGCAATTGCTGCATTTCAATCATGCGCTCTTTGTGTGTGGTCAGCGCACGCATAATGGGCGGCTGAATAATGGGCACGAGTGCCATATAACTATACGCTGCCACGGCAATGGCACCGAGCAAATGCGGCGCAAGTTTACTGGTGACATAAATAGCGGTAGGGCCGTCCGCACCGCCGATGATGCCGATAGATGCCGCTTCAGCACCCGTAAAGCCGAGCAGTTTTGCGCCGATATAAGTAGTGAAAATGCCAAGCTGTGCGGCGGCGCCGAGCAGCAGGCTTTTCGGGTTTGAAATCAGCGGGCCAAAGTCGGTCATCGTGCCGATGCCAAGGAAAATGAGCGGCGGATAAATGCCGAGTTTCACGCCGAGATACAGCATGTCCGCCAAACCGCCCTCGTTTAACACGCGCATAAAATCGGGGTGCCCGCTGGCTGTGAGAAAAAAGTCCATATGGACAATGCCGCCGAACGGCAAGTTGGCAAGCAACATACCGAACGCAATCGGCAAAAGCAAAAGCGGCTCAAACTGTTTTGCGATTGCGAGATAAATGAGCACGCAGGCAATGACAATCATTACCAAATAACCGGGATTTTGCATAATCCCCATAAAACCGGATTCGTTTGCAATGCCGGAAACCGCATCTAAAAAGCCTTGCATGATGGTGTCACACTCCTAAAATTTCAGTTTGTTAAAATGGGTCGGTGTACGAAGATACACCCGCGCTGCCCCATGCCGAACGTCCTGTTTTGGCGCGCGTCAACGTGCGGATGGTATAACGGCCGTTGCCTTCCATTGCTGAGATTGCCGCGGCAATGGCCGCAACAACTTCGCCCGGAATGCCTTTTTCAACGATGGGCGCGGCGACGGCTTTTGCAATCGGCGCACTTGCCTTTTGAACCGGAGCGGATTCTTTTTTCGGAGTCGCGGACACAATGCCTTTTTTCTTGTTGTCGATAGAGCGGAAGATAATACCCTCTAGGGAAATCAACAAATAAAGCAATATCAAGACGGAAAAAACGATAATCAAGCCTGTTGCCACTACGGTGCCAACGGCCGGCTCGCCCTCTGCCATTTTAATTGCGCCTGCCACAGTGAATAACTGCGAAAGATCCATGAGATAGCCTCCCTTTAAATTCAATAACTTTTATTATTATAGTTTAATTTGGCAAGATATGCAACCGATATTCGCCCTTGTTGTTAAAAAAATAGCAATATTTTTTTTGTATTTTCGTCCATACACAATAAAACCCGCAAAACGCGAACGTTTTGCGGGTTTTTGTCGAGATTTACGGTTTAGTACATGCCGCCGCCACCCATGGCTGCTGCATTTGCCGCTGCCGCAACGGACGGGTCTTCAGGTTCATCTGCCACAAGGCTCTCGGTGGTGAGCACCATTGCCGCAACACTGGCTGCGTTTTCAAGTGCGGAACGAATCACCTTCGTCGGGTCTACAATGCCGGCCGTGACCATGTCGACATATACTTCTTTTTGTGCGTCAAAACCATAGTTTGTCTTGTTAGACGACATGATTTTGTCGATGATAACGCTGCCCTCAAGGCCTGCGTTTGCGGCAATCTGGCGCAACGGAGATTCCATCGCTTTGCGCACGATGCGTGCACCGGTGCGCTCGTCGCCTTCGAGTGCGTCAATCACTTTGTCCACTGCCGGAATGGCGTTGATGGGCGCAGTGCCGCCGCCGGCAATAATGCCTTCTTCCACGGCTGCTTTGGCCGCGTTGAGTGCGTCTTCAATACGCAATTTTTTGTCTTTCATTTCCACTTCGGTGGCAGCGCCCACTTTGATGACCGCTACGCCGCCGGAAAGTTTTGCAAGGCGCTCTTGATATTTTTCTTTGTCGAAGTCGCTTGTGCAAATTTCCATTTGAGCACGAATTTGTGCAACACGCGTGGCAACGGCTTCTTTGTCGCCCATGCCATCGACAATCGTGGTGTTTTCTTTGGTTACTTTCACTTGATGTGCACGGCCGAGCATATCGACGGTTGCGTCTTTCAGCTCATAACCGAGTTCTTCGCTGATGACTGTGCCGCCGGTCAACACGGCAATGTCCTGCAACATTTCTTTGCGACGATCGCCAAAGCCCGGTGCTTTGACCGCAACCACAGTGAACGTGCCGCGCAGACGGTTGACAATCAAGGTGGACAGTGCCTCGCCCTCAATGTCCTCTGCGATGATAACAAGCTTTTTGCCGGATTGTACAATCTGCTCCAAAAGCGGCAGAATGTCTTGAATGACGGCCAATTTTTTGTCGGTAATCAGCAAATATGCGTCGTCGAGAACGGCTTCCATGCGCTCGGTATCGGTGACCATGTACGGGGTGACATAGCCGCGGTCAAACTGCATGCCTTTGACAACTTCGGAATAGGTGTCGGCGGTTTTGCTTTCTTCAATGGTGATGACGCCGTCTGCGCTGACTTTTTCCATTGCGTCGGCAATCAAGCTGCCAACGGTTTCGTCGCCTGCGGAAACAGTGGCAACGCGCGCGACATCTTCTGCGCCGGTCATGGTTTTGCTGTTGGCTGCAAACGCGGCAACAGCGGCTTTGACGGCTTTTTCCATGCCGCGTTTGATGTCCATCGGGTTTGCACCGGCGGCGACGTTTTTCATGCCCTCAAGCACGAGTGCCTGTGCCAAAATGGTGGCGGTGGTGGTGCCGTCGCCCGCAGCGTCGTTGGTTTTGGTGGCAACTTCGCGCACGAGCTGTGCGCCCATGTTTTCAAACACGTCTTTGAGTTCAATTTCCTTGGCAATGGTAACACCGTCGTTGGTGATGACCGGTGCGCCGAATTTTTTCCCTAAAACCACATTGCGACCTTTGGGTCCGAGTGTAATTTTAACCGTATCTGCCAGTTTGTCAATGCCGGCGCAGAGCGCTTTGCGGGCTTCTTCGCCGTTCAAAATCTGTTTTGCCATACTATAAAACTCCTTTGTTTTTCTTTTTCAAAAATTTTATTCTACAATTGCAAGGATATCCGACTGGCGCACAATTACGCACTCCTCGTCGTCCACTTTCACTTCTGTGCCGGCATATTTTGCAATCAGCACACGGTCACCCACTTTGACGGTCATCTCTACTTCTTTGCCGTCCACAAGGCCGCCCGGCCCCACTGCCAAAACTTCGCACACCTGCGGTTTTTCTTTTGCGGCACCGGTTAAGATGATACCGCTTTTCGTGGTTTCCTCTGCTTCTGTGTTTTTAATGACAATTCTGTCGGCGAGAGGTTTAATTTTCATAATTATTTCCTCCTAAATATGAATAAATTTTTTATTAGCACTCTGTATATCTGAGTGCTAATACATATTGTACCCGCATTGCGATGAAAAATCAAGAGGTAGAATTAAAAACTTTTTATGAACAAAAAAACAGCCTGTACGTCGGGCGTACAAGCTGTGTGTTTTTTATGAGATTGCCGCGTATTTTTTGCCCGCAAATGCAACATAAAGTGACGCTGGCAAAACAAATTTCGCCGCAAGCGGCAGCACTTTTGCCGTCAACCGTTCCACCTGCGTGCATTCACCGTCAATATTGGCGACCGCCGGACGCCCGTCCATCAATTCAATCACAATTTCTTTTGCTTTGTGGTACGTCAAAATATCACGCACTTTGGAAACAACGGCCTCATTTTCGATATGGCGGCCGTTTTTATACAGCGACAGTACCTGTGCAATGCGAAAACGGCTAATTTTTTTGACGAGAATCACTTCCAAAATGCCGTCCTGCAAATCGGCATTGGGCGACGCTTTGTAGCCGCCGCCATAGGTTTTTCCGTTGCAGATGGTGGCGATTAAAAAACAGTCCTCAATATTTTTTCCGTCGATGCTCACACGCATTTTTCGGCCGATTGGGCGCAGCAGACATTGCAAAATAGAGAGGCTGTATGCCATTTTCTCACCGCACAGTGGCACGCGCCTGAATTTCGGAATGCCATCTGCCACGTCGGCATCAATGCCGACCGAACAGATTGCCGCCGACACCGCATCATTGGCGGCGATTAAATCAATGGGGATGGCCGTGCCGCCGATGTTGTCATCAAGATTCAAAAAATCTTCCGACGTACCGAAGCATCGTACAAAATCGTTGCCCGAACCGCACGGAACACTGGCAACCTCCACATTGGGATAGGCGTACGCGCCAAAAAACACCTCATTGAGCGTGCCGTCGCCGCCGCATGCATAGAGGCGTACAAATTCTCCTGTTTCGCCATATTGACGTGCTAATTCTGTTGCGTGACCTGCTTTTTCGGTAATGTGCACTGCATATTCTATCCCTTGCGCGCGCGCCGCCTTATGGATTTGCGGAATCAAATACACCGTGGCATCGGATTTGCCCGAAATGGGATTGACGATAAAAATATGTTTCACGCGAACCTCCATGCGTTCTCACGCTCATAGCAAACTATATCTGCAATGATTGTACCTTATTTAAAAGGAAGTTACAAACATTTTTTGCATATTGCGGCGTACCTTGCGCAAACTATTTGAAAACGGCAAGGAGGCGGCCATGGATTTTTTGCACATTGCGCTCACAAGTATTTTCTCAATTTTGGTTTTGTTCCTACTGACAAAAATAATGGGCAACCGACAGATGAGCCAAATGAGCATGTTTGATTACATCAACGGCATCACCATCGGCTCCATTGCCGCCGAATTTGCCACCAGTTTAGAGGGCGATTTTGTAAAGCCGCTCACGGCCATGGCAGTTTACGGCCTTGCAGCAGCCGCCATTTCAGTGCTCTCCTGTAAATCTATGTTGCTGCGCAAAATCGTAAACGGAAAGCCGGTGATTCTCTACGAAAACGGCAAATTATACGAAAAAAATTTGCTGACCGCCAAACTGGACATCAACGAATTTTTAACACAATGCCGCGTCGGCGGCTATTTTGATTTATCGCAGCTGCAAACGGCAATTCTTGAAACAAACGGACAAATCAGTTTTTTGCCTTGTGCGGCGCATCGCCCTGTCACCCCGCAGGATTTGCAGATAGCACCCGCAACGGAATCGCCGCTTGTCAATGTGATTCTCGACGGCAAGCTGATTGCGGAAAATTTGCGCTATACCGGCAACGATGCCGTTTGGCTTGACAAACAGCTCGCAAAAAATCACATTGCGCAAAACGACGTGTTTCTCGCCACTTGCAACGCACAAAATAAGTTTACCGTTTATCCCAAAACAAAAGAAAAAGTACTGCATGACATGTTCGAATAAAGCGCAAAAATGCGCGGTGGAAAAATCCGCCGCGCATTCATTTTCAGAAATTATGCGAAGTAACGATCGAGCAAGCCTTTCAGGCC
>JAVXRV010000068.1:0-3269 GCA_036643515.1 Ruthenibacterium sp. | reverse complement strand
GTACGGTGTCATGGATGGCGTCAAGGCCAAGCTCTTTGGCTTTTTTCGCAAGATCCATTTTGCCGCCGCAAGCGCCGTTTTCAGCGTCTACACGCATTTGCAGGTTTTTCTTGGTGCTGCTTGTGACAACTTCGCCCAACAGTTCCGCAAATTTAGAGGCATGTTCTGCTTCTTCAAATGCATAACGTTTCCATGCTTCGGCAACTTCGGGATAGCCTTCGCGATCTGCAACGCGGCTCATGGCAAGATACATGCCAACTTCGCTGCATTCGCCTGTGAAGTTCATGCGCAAACCTTCGAGAATTTCTTCCGGTGCGCCTGCGGCAACGCCGACAGAATGCTCTGTTGCATAAACCATTTCGCCTTTTTGCTCTACAAATTTCGATGCCGGTGCTTTGCAAACCGGACAAAATTCCGGAGCGGCCTCGCCCTCAAAAACATAACCACATACGCTGCATACAAATTTAGACATTTTCATTTCCTCCAAATATTTTTATTTTTTAATTGGTGTTTTAAGTTCAGCTCTTTGCTGTGATTTCACTATACCACGGTTCGCAATTGATGTCAAGTGTTTACTAGTAAAAAATATCAATAATGTTTTAGGTTTAATTTTTCGAGCGCGGGAATCAGTGCTTTAAGGCTGACAGCCGTGATACTGCCCATCACAAGGCCGGAAATCAAAAGCACCGGCGCATAATAAAAGGTATATACCGACTGCGTAAAAAGCACTTGCAGCATCAAAAGTTGTCCGAAATTATGCGCAATTGCGCCGCTGACTGACAAAATAAACAACGACGGTGTATGTTTCATGCGCCGCAATAGCAGCATCACAAGCAACGACAGCACGCCGCCCGCGAGGCTCAGCGCACCCGCGCTTGCACCGCGTGTAAAAAACGAAAACGCGCTTTTGAGTATCACCAACATACCGGCGTCTGCTTTGCCGAGAAAAAACAGCGCATACATCACCACCACATTGGCAAGCCCCAGTTTCACACCCGGCGGCAAGCCGAGCAGCGGCACCAAGCTTCCCTCTAAAAAAGAAAGCACCATCGCAAGCGCAAACAGCATGCCGAGCAAGGCCGTGCGCCGCGTATTTGTTTGTTTCAAGGCCTGTCCTCCCGCTATCTTTATATGAAGTGCACCGTATAGCCGGCCGCACCCTCTACCAGCTCAAACGAGCTTTCTAAATCTTTCGATACATAAAGATTTTTCTCGTTATCGAGCAACATACCGCGCCCGCCGTCTTTGAAATATTGCAGTGCTTTTTCCTTGCCCCACACAAATAAAGTAGTGGAGTAAAAATCCGCCACCGTGCCATCTTTGTCAATGACACCGACGGAAACGATGTCGCTGTTTGCCGGTTTGCCGGTTTTAGGATCAAGAATATGATGATATCGCACGCCGTCTTGTTCAAAAAAACGCTCATAGCCGCCCGACACCGCAAGCACTTCGTCCTGCATGGTAATGGACGCAATGGACGCCTGTGTGTCCGTCGTGAGTGGGTCACGAAAACCGATGCGGTAAAGGCTGCCGTCGGGCTTTGTTCCCTTTGCATAAATATTGCCGCCGATGGATAAAAGCGCACTTTCTACCCCATACTGCGTGTATAGATTTTCGGCCAAAGTGCAGGCCGTGCCTTTTGCGATGCCGCCAAGGTCAATCGCCTGTCCTTTTTGAGCAAGTTGTACCGTACAGGCCTGCTTGTCTAACCGCACATTTTCATCATTCACCAGCGGCAAAAGTGCATCAATTTGCGTTTGTGTGAGCACCTGCGGATGCTCGGTGGTCACGCCCCATGCAAGCGACAGCGGCGCAAGTGTGATGGCAAACGCGTTTTCGCTGTCTTTTGAAAGGGCAACAGCACGCTCAATCAACGCGAAGGTTGCAGGCTTTACTTTGACCGGTTCACCGCCGGCCGCTGCGTTGATTTTCGCAATATCGCTCTGTGTTTGATAGAGCGAAAACTCCGCTTCAAAATCTGTAAACGCTTGTTCCACCGCTTGCATCGCTTCTTGCGCGTGCGGGCCGTACGCCTTTTGATCCACAATCGTGCTCATGGCATAGCTCGCCAATGTGTAGCGTTTTTTCTGCCTATTGACGTAATATAATCCGACACAAAGCACCACAATGCAGAGCAATGCAAACAGTGCAAGCATTTTATTTCGTCTTTTTGAGCCTGTTTTTTCGTTCATAAATGCTTCCTTTTATTTTCTTCTGTGCTTCTATTGTAAATTTGTTTGCCAAAAGTGTCAAGCAATGCACACAATTCACACAATTAAACTTTTTATCGGCAAAACGTCTTGCATATATCCTTATAGTAGTGTAAAATTATGGTTGATTCTTGCAACATAGTGAAAGGAACTGAAATTGATGA
Organism: Ruthenibacterium sp.; assembly: GCA_036643515.1. Classification (GTDB taxonomy): domain Bacteria; phylum Bacillota; class Clostridia; order Oscillospirales; family Ruminococcaceae; genus Ruthenibacterium. The sequence goes on along the minus strand of JAVXRV010000068.1, from coordinate 895 downwards.
AAAAAATATTTTCTGCTCTCCTCTGCCTTTGCCTGTTTGCGACGCTCACCGTCGGTTGCGGTAAAAGTGGCGCGGACTACGATATCAACAAAGTGCTCACCGATGTGGAAGCCGCAACACCGATTGCAAACCCACTTGCGTTCAATGACGACGACCTCATTTATGATATGAGCATCGACAAAGCCATGGTGGACTCCTACGTCGGCAACCGCACAGGCGTCAACGGCGCTTCCGGCGCAGTGCTTGTGCTCAAAACCACGAGCGGCAATGTGGACACCGTCAAAGCACAGCTTGAAGCTTACTGCAAAAGCACGGCTGCGTTCCTCGCAAATTATCCTGAATTTGCCGCCGCACAAAAGCAGGCAGAACAAGGCCGCGTTGTGGCAAAAGGCGATTATTTGGTGCTTGCCATCGCGGGCGAGGGCACCGATTATGCCGCAGTAGATACCGCGATTGCAGACGCACTCAAATAATTTTTCCGCACAGTTTTATGGCGTTCCAAAAGCCGGTGCCCCTTCGGCAGCCGGCTTTTATTTTAGTATCATGATTTACGTTGAGGTGAAATATGGTTTTCAGCACCGTCTTGTTTTTGTTTCGGTTTTTGCCCATTGCGCTCGGCCTCTATTATATTGCCCCGGCAAAGCTGAAAAACACCGTGCTGTTTTTGTGCAGCCTTGTGTTTTATTCGTGGGGTGAAGTGCGACTGTTCCCCGTGATGGTGGTTTTAATTTTAATCAACTACATCGCCGGACTTGGCATGGAAAAGTTCAATCACAGCGATGCTGCGCGCAAATTCTTTTTGTTGTTCAGCATCATCGCCAGTCTTGGCATGCTATTTTTCTTCAAATACACCAACTTTTTCATTGAAAACTTCAATGCCATCGCCGGCACTTCC
>JAVXRV010000067.1:0-10016 GCA_036643515.1 Ruthenibacterium sp. | reverse complement strand
CACACGTTCTGAATCCATTGTCGATTATGATATTTCCGTGGCGCTCGCCATGTATAAAACCATCGACACAAGTTTGCTCGATGTCGCGAGTGCAATTTCCATCTAATCGAATGAACCAAAGGCGCTGCTGTAAGGCAGTGCCTTTTTTGATGCGAGGGTGCACTTTTTTTGCCCGATTGAATATACTGCATCAAAGGGGGCGAAAATATGCGAGCTGCAAAACGTGTCGGGTTCAACCGTAAAACAGTGCAGATGGTAAAAATTGCCCTTGTGTTTGCGCTTCTTGTCACAGGATTTTCGGTTTTGGATGCGCGGCTTCGCCCGGTGATTACCACTATGGCACAATACCAATGCCGTGTCGTTTCAGTGCTTGCCATGAATGAGGCCATTATTGAAGAATTAGAACAGCAAACGGCGCTGTCTGAACAGCTTTTGCTCGTGGGAAAAGATGCAAATGGACATGTTACGTCCATCATGGTGGATTCCGCCGGCCTCAATCATCTCAAAGCACAGTTGACAGAGGCTGTTTCAAACCGCTTGCTTGCCATCAAAAAACAAGACGTCCATATCCCGCTTGGCACGCTGCTTGGTTGGCAGCTCATGGCTGGACGCGGGCCGGACATTCATTTGCAAGTGCTGCCTGCTTCATTTGTAGAAACCACGATGGTGGATAAAATTGAAACAGCCGGTATCAATCAAACACAATATCGTATTTTTATTAAATTTACCGTGCGGATGAGCGCCATTTTACCGGGCTATTCCACCAGTGTGACGGTCGAAAACGAGGTTTGTGTGGCAGAAACGCTTGTGGTAGGGCAGGTGCCGCAGGTTTATTCCACCCGAAAGTGATTTTTTGCGCCGGAACGGTATGCAAATAGGTGCTTTTGTGCTATACTAAAGATATTATTTGACTTCAAAAAGAGGTGGCAAATTGAATCTGGAAGAAGCGCAGAAACAATATCTGGCGCTCAAAAAACAAATTGAATATCACAGCGATTTATACTATAATCACGACGCGCCCGAATTGGACGATTTTGCATATGATGCTCTGTGGCGCGATTTTAAGGCACTGGAAGCAGAATTTCCGCAACTTGTGACGCAAAATTCTCCCACGCAGCACGTGGGCGGTACGGTGTCGACAAAGTTCGACAAAGTGACCCATGCTGTAAAAATGGAAAGCTTGCAAGACGCATTTTCGCTTGATGAAATTCGCGATTTTGACCGCCGCGTGCGCGATGCCGGCATTGTGCCGCAATACGTGGTGGAGGCGAAAATCGACGGTCTTTCCGTCAGTCTTGAGTATCAAAACGGCGTTTTTGCGCGCGGTTCTACACGCGGTGATGGCGTTGTGGGCGAGGACGTTACCGAAAATTTGGCGGTGGTTAAGGATATCCCGAAAAAGCTTGAAAACGCACCTGCTTTTTTAGAAGTGCGCGGTGAAGTGTATATGCCCAGAGAAGCTTTTTTAAAGCTTGTGGAAGAACAGGAAATCAGCGAAAAGCAGCCGTTTAAAAATCCGCGCAACGCGGCGGCAGGTTCGTTGCGGCAAAAAGACAGTGCCATTACAGCACAGCGCGGGCTGTCGATTTTTGTGTTTAATTTGCAGCAAATAGAAGGGCAAAACATCACGACGCACAAAGAAAGTTTAGACACCATCAAAGCGTTCGGTTTCCCTGTGTCGCCACGCTATACCTTGTTTGATGACATCGAAAAAGCCATTGTCGAAATTGAAACAATTGGCACGTTGCGCGGCACATTGCCGTATGACATTGATGGCGCGGTTGTGAAAGTGAACGATTTTGCGCAGAGAAATGCGCTTGGCTCTACCAATAAATTTCCACGTTGGGCAATTGCGTTCAAATATCCGCCAGAGGAAAAAGAAACCACACTACTTGCCATTGAAGTGTCTGTCGGGCGCACCGGTGTGCTGACACCGACTGCGGTATTTGAACCGATTTTGCTTGCGGGAACAACGGTTTCACGCGCAATTTTACACAATGAAGCGTTTATTCAGCAGCTCAACCTTCAAATTGGCGACATCATTCGTGTGCGCAAAGCAGGGGACATCATTCCCGAAGTTGTTGCCGCGCGGGCACAACATGACGGCGGCACGGCATTTGAAATGCCTACCATTTGCCCTTCGTGCGGTGCACCGGTGACGCATTTTGAAGACGAGGCGGCACTACGGTGCACAAATCCGGAATGTAAGGCGCAGATTTTGCGCAACATCATTCATTTTGCAAGTCGTAATGCAATGAACATCGATGGCTTCGGCCCAGCGGTGACAACGCAACTTGTCGAAAAAAAACTGATTGAAAACACAGCGGATATTTATGAACTCACGAAAGAAAATTTGCTTTCTCTTGACAAATTCAAAGAGAAATCTGCCGACAATTTACTTGCGGCCATCACACATTCCAAAGAAAACAATTTAGATAAATTGCTTTTCGCACTTGGCGTGCGCAATATCGGTGCAAAAGGCGCGGCACTGCTTGCACAACAATTTGGCAGTATGGAGGCCGTGCAAAACGCGGATGCGGATGCCATCAATGCCATCGACGGCTTTGGCGGCGTTATGACCGACAGCGTGCTCGATTTTTTTGCAAAAGACGGCACGCGCGATTTGCTGCGTCGCTTGCAAGAAGCGGGCGTCAATATGCAATATCAAGGCGTTTTAAAAACAACAACACTCGCCGGAAAAACCATTGTCGTCACCGGCACGCTGCCGACACTTTCACGCACAGATGCAGAGGCATTGATTGTGCAAAACGGTGGAAAAGCGGCTTCGTCGGTATCGAAAAAGACAAGCTATGTACTGGCGGGTGACGCCGCCGGTTCCAAATTGACAAAGGCGCAAAGTCTGGGTGTGCCTGTTTTAGATGAGGCACAATTTTATGAATTACTGCGTGAACATGAGGAGGAAACAACATGAAAGCAGATATAAAACACATTGCAAAACTTGCAATGCTTCAGTTTACAGATGCGGAAATTGCCGCGTTTGAACCGCAATTTGAACAAATTATTGCGATGGTAGACCATTTACCGGACATCGAAAACGCAAAAACACTGCTCGATACAGAAAATGAAATGGATTTGCGCGAGGATGTGATTGTGCCGTCTTATCCGCGCGATGATATGCTGCAAAATGTACCGCACGCAATTGCAGGCTGCATTGTCGTGCCGAAAACGGTGGAGTGAATATGATGAATTTATATCAAAAATCAGCAACGGAGCTTGCGGCTTTGCTGCGTAAAAAAGAAATTAGCGCGGCGGAAATCGCGAGCGATACACTGGCACGCATCGAAGCGACCGAGCCGAAAATTGACGCGTTTTTATCGGTGAATCATGACGGTATGCTTGCACAAGCAGCCGCAGTCGATGACAAAATTGGCAAAAACGAAGCCGTCGGCGCGCTTGCGGGCATTCCGGTTGCCATTAAAGACAATATTTGCACCAAAAACATCAAGACCACTTGCGGCTCAAAAATGCTTGAAAATTTCGTGCCGCCGTATAATGCGACCGTCATGGACAAATTGCATGCGGCAGACGCACTCATGCCGGGCAAGCTGAACATGGACGAATTTGCCATGGGTTCTTCCTGCGAAAATTCGGCATTTAAACCCACTAAAAACCCGTGGGATACGGCGCGTGTGCCGGGCGGTTCTTCCGGCGGCAGTGCGGCGGCGGTGGCCGCAAGCGAAGTGCCGCTCTCGCTCGGCTCTGACACCGGCGGCTCGATTCGTTGTCCGGCAAGCCTTTGCGGCATTGTGGGCTTAAAGCCTACGTATGGCGCAGTTTCTCGGTTTGGACTGGTGGCGTTTGCGTCTTCGCTTGACCAAATCGGTCCGTTTGCCCGCACGGTTGATGATATCGCATTGCTGTTCAGCGTGCTGTGCGGCAAAGATGCGGCACATGATGCCACCAGTAAAGAATATGCATTTGCAGGCATGGGCAAAGACATCAAGGGTCTGCGTATCGGTTTGCCAAAAGAATATTATGGCAGCGGTGTCACCGATGAAGTGAAAGCGTCTGTGCGCAAGGCAGTTGCTGATTTAGAATCCATGGGCGCGACGACAGTAGAAGTTTCGTTGCCGTCCACCGACTATGCCTTGTCGGCCTATTACATTTTATCCTCGGCCGAAGCATCGTCTAATCTCGCGCGGTATGACGGTGTAAAATACGGTTATTCCGGCAAACGTGACGGCAGTTTGAACGATTTATACCTGTCCACGCGCAGCGAAGCGTTTGGTGCGGAAGTGAAGCGTCGCATCATGCTTGGCACATATGTGCTGTCAAGCGGCTATTATGATGCCTATTATAAGCGCGCCAAAATGCTGCAGCGTATCATCGGCGCGGAATTTGACGCGGCGTTTGAAAAATGTGATATTTTGATTACACCGACGGCACCCTACACCGCCTTTAAACTCGGCGAAAAAGCAAACGACCCACTCGCGATGTATGCGGCGGATATCTGCACCACAACGCTGAATATTGCCGGCTTGCCGGGCGTTAGCATTCCGTGCGGTTTCGGTGCGGGCAATTTGCCGATTGGCATGCAGCTGATTGGCCCGAAATTCAGCGAAAGCAAATTACTCACCGTTGCAAAGTGCTATGAAACTGCCGTTGGCGGCTTTGCGATAAAGGAGCTGTAAGATGAACACAAATTATGAAATTGTTGTCGGCCTTGAAGTACATGCCGAGCTTTGCACAAAAACAAAAATTTTCTGCGCCTGCAAAAACGCATTCGGCGCCGAAGTGAATACACTTTGCTGCCCTGTGTGTATGGGAATGCCCGGCACACTGCCTGTTTTAAACAAACAGGTGGTGGAATATGCCATCAAAATGGGACACGCGCTCGGTTGCAGCATCAATCGCGTTTCAAAAACCGACCGCAAAAACTATTTTTATCCCGATTTGCCGAAAGCATATCAAATCAGCCAGTTTGACATTCCGCTGTGCGAAAACGGCAGTCTTGATATCCTTGTGGGCGATGTGATTCGTCGTATCGGCATCACACGCATTCATATTGAAGAAGATGCCGGTAAACTGATTCATGACGATTCTTTCGATGGCACCTTGGCCGATTATAACCGTTGCGGCGTGCCGCTGATTGAAATTGTGTCAGAGCCGGATATGCGCAGTGCCGATGAAGCCAAAGCGTATCTCGAAGCCATCACGACGATTCTTTTGTATCTTGGCGTTTCCGACGCGAAAATGCAAGAGGGCAGTGTGCGCGCAGACGTCAACGTGTCTGTACGGCCGATGGGACAGGAAGCATACGGCACGCGTACGGAGATGAAAAACGTCAACAGCTTTGGCGCGGTATATCGTGCCATTCAGTATGAATCTGCCCGTCAGATTGCACTGATTGAAGACGGCGGTATCATTGAGCAGGAAACGCGCCGCTGGGATGACGCAAACGGAAAAAGCGTGTTGATGCGCTCGAAAGAGGATGCACAGGATTATCGCTATTTCCCAGACCCCGATTTGTTGACCTTTGAAGTGAGCGAAGAATACGTCAAAGCACTCAAAGATGCACAGCCTGAATTGCCGGTTGCCAAAACTTTGCGCTATGTCAAAGAGTTTGGCCTTGTACAGGTGGATGCACAGCTTTTGGCGGCAAACAAAGCACGTTCGGATTTTTTTGATGCCTGTGTTGCCATGAAAAAATGTGACCCGAAACTGATTTCAAACTGGATGATTGGCGACATCGCCAAAATTTTGAACGAGCGCCGTCTTGAAATTGCAGACACCGCGCTCACCAAAGAAAACTTGACCGACATGGTGTTGTTGATTGAACAAGGCAAAATCTCCAACACTGCTGCAAAAACGGTTCTCGATGTCATCATGGAACAGGATAAAAAGCCGCTTGCAATTGTGGAAGAAAAAGGTCTTGCGCAAGTGAGCGACACGGGTGCACTCGGTGCCATCGTCAATAGCATTTTGCAAAATAACGCTAAGGCCGTGGAAGATTTCAAAAACGGCAAAACAAATGTGGTCGGCTTTTTGGTTGGCCAGTGTATGAAAGCAAGCAAAGGGCAAGGAAACCCCGGCATTTTAAAAGATATGATTGTATCGGCCATCGAAAAATTATAATACATGACACAAATCCCCATTCACAAACTGCTGTGAATGGGGACTTTTTTGTTCTAGCGCCTGTCCTTGTTTCATATAGTGCAAGGAAGGACGGTGGAAAAGCAATGGAACTTTCGGCAAAAAGTTATTATGGCGCGGCGGCGCAACTGCCAAACAGCATTTCAGAAACTTTACTGCGTGTTGATGAATCACTTGCCGCAACCGTGACGGAAATTCGTTTGCGCTCTGATCGTCCGGTTGTGTTGACAGCGCCAAGCGGCGCATATCTGGTTCGTACGGACGGAAAAACATTTACAGCGTCAAGCGCGGTGCCACCGCTGCTTACGGTGTCACACGCACTGTTACAAATATGCTTTCACGCCGTGTGCGCTTATTCGGTACATAGCTTTCAAAATTGTATTGCCGCCGGCTTTGTGCCGCTTTCCGGCGGGCACAGAGTGGGCATTTGCGGCATGGCGACGGACGCAGACAAAAGCGTGGTGCAGACGGAAAATATCACCTCGCTTAATATTCGTGTTGCACGCGTACATCTTTGCCGATGCGATGCGCGCTTGCAGATGCTTCTTTGGGCAGATGCGGGCGGCATTTTGCTTGTGGGCGCACCTGCAAGCGGTAAAACAACTTTGCTGCGTGCGATGCTGCAAATCCTTTCCGATGGCGGAAAGCGTGTGGCGGCTGTGGACGAGCGTTTTGAGATTGCTCCGCTGGAACAGAGCGGCTTTGTGTCTGTGCCGCCGCTACACTGCGACATTTTATCGGGATTTACAAAACCGGCCGGTATGCTGCAGGCACTGCGCGGCCTTTCGCCGGACGTGATGATGTGTGATGAAGTGGGCACATTGGAGGATGCGAAAGCGATTGAACGCGTGGCAAACGGCGGTGTGCGCATGATTGCCACCGTGCATGCCAATGATTTGGCGACGTCGTTGCAGCGGCCGCAAATGCGCATATTATTGCAAACCGGCGCATTTTCACACATTGTATTGCTCAAAGGCGCTTGTGCACCCGGTGAGATTCAGGAGGTGATTTCGGTTGCAGATATTCTTTAAGGGAATAGGCTGTGTACTGCTGCTCATGTCGGGTACGGCAGTTGGCTTTCAAACGGGTGAACGCTTGATGATTCGCGTAAAAATGCTGATGGAAATGCTTAGTGTCTTACAGTATTTACAGACGAATTTAAAATATCGGCGCGATACTACCTGCGACGCTTTGCGCAACATGACGCAGCTTTGCACGCTTGAAAATTTGCCGTTTCATCTCGGCATTCTCACACCGCAAACTTTGCCGACGGTACTTGCGGAGGCACTTTGTAAACTGCAAAAAAGCGTCAAAAGCATCTTAAAACCACCTGAAATCGATTTGTTTTGCACCGCATTGACGGAATTTGGCAGTGCCGGAGCGGAAGAAGAAAGCAAAAAACTTGTGTATGCGCAAACTGCACTGAAAGAAATTTGTGACAAAGCAAAGGAAGATGCGGCGAAAGACCGCAAATTATATCGAGCCATCGGCATTGCGGGCGGGGTGGCGGCAGCGTTGCTATTCGTATAAAGGAGCGGACGAAAATGGACATTGATTTTGTGTTTAAAATAGCGGCAATCGGCATCATTGTTGCCGTGCTCAACCAATTGCTGATTCGCTCGGGGCGGGAAGAACAGGCCATGATGACGACACTCGCAGGCTTGATTGTGGTGTTGATGATGATTATCAGCCAAATCAGCGTACTGTTTGACACCATCAAAAGCCTGTTTGATTTGTAGTGCCATGGAAATGATTCAAATTGCGGGTTTTGCACTCGCGTCACTTGCCGTCCTTGGCATTTTAAAACAATACAATCCCTCTTATCTGATACCGGCAAGCATCGCGAGCAGCGCCTGTTTGTTTTTTGTGATTTTACGTGCACTCAGCCCACTTTTAAATTTTGTAGAAAGTCTTGCGGGCTATGCGCAGTGGACAGATGTCGGTTGCGTTTTAAAGGCAGTGGCCATCGCGTTGCTTGCGCAAGGGGTGCAGGAGTTATGCCGCGAGGCGGGACATCTTGCACTTGCATCGCGTGTGGAACTTGCGGGCAAACTTTGTATTTTGCTCGCGGCGATGCCTCTTTTTATGTCACTTTCCGACATCTTATTGGAGCTTTTGCGATGATGAAAAAAATAATCTGTATTTTTTGCTTGCTGTTTTTATGTATTACACCTGTTTTCGCGCAGGAAACAAGCGATAATGAGGTCATGCAAATGCCCGCCGCATGGCAGGAAATCATCGACGGTGCGCCGCTCACGGCAGATGAATTTAAAGCGATGACCTTGACGGATTATCTGCACGCTGCGGCAGAAATGCTGCATGGTGCATTCACGGCACCGCTGCGCCTGTTTGCGAAACTGTGCACCGTGTTGATTTTATGCGCCGTTGCACGCAGCTTGGCGGAAGAAACACCGCCGGGTGCTCTCGCACTTTTATTGGAAAGTGTTTCTTCTCTGGCGGCGTTTGCCGTTTGCGCTCCGTCTGTTTTGCGGATTATTGGCGACATGCAAAGTGCGCTTGAAGAAATTCGCATTTACATTTCTCTTTTTGTACCGGCTTTTTCCGCGGTTCTCATCAGCTGTGGGCAAGCGGGCGGTGCGGCCATTTATGGTGGATTCTTTTTCGGTGCATCCATGCTCATTACCGATGTTTTGTGTCGATTCGGATTGCCGCTCACACGCGTTTTCCTCGCGTTCCACGCGGTAGGCGTCGTGGGCAGTCCGCTTGATACGGAAAATCTTGCCAATCAACTTGAAAAATGGCTGAAAACAATTTTGGTGTTTTGCTCCACCGTGTTTGTCGCGTTGCTCAGTTTACAAAGCGTCATTGCGCAAAGTGCCGACACGCTTGCGCTTAAAACCGGAAAACTGCTGATTGGCAGCAGCGTACCGGTCGTTGGGCGTGCGGTATCGGATGCGATGGGCAGTGTCATCGCCGGCTTACAGACGCTCAAAGGCAGCCTTGGCTTTGCGGCCATTGCCGTGCTTGCCGCCGCATTTTTGCCGCTGATTTTACAGTGTGTCGCTTATCATCTGGTATTTAGCCTCGCACAGATAATTGCCGCCGCAACCGGAAACGACAAGTGTGCCAAGCTGCTGCATGGTTTTGCGCAATGTATCAGTCTATATTTGTCGATGACGTTCTTTTTTTGTTTGGTGGTGGTGAGCGCAACCATGTTGATGTTGCTGCTAGGAGGCGGTTGATTGTGGAAATTATCAAAGCATGGACACTGTCCGTGTGTATGGCATGTGTCATCGCCGGTATTTTGTGTCAATTCACACAGGCAAAATCAAAATTTTCTGTCATAAAATTGGTGTTGACGCTATATATTCTAATAACAGCTTTTACGCCGCTGCAAATGTTGCGTTATCCTGACACACGTTTTGATATTCCTGTTTTAGCACCGGTTGAAACTGAAATCGACACGAACATACTTCTTGCGGCGCATACTCAAAAAATATTGGAGCGCACCGTACAAAGAGCTTGCAAAGAGGCGCGATGTCCCATCGTAAGCTGCACGGTGACACTCACACGCAGCGAATTTGATTTTACCGTGCGTGAAGTTGCGGTATGGCCGGCACAAGGCAGTGTGGACGAAACAATTCGTAAAACAGTACAAGAGGCACTCGAAAGTGATGTGCCGGTTGTCGTACAAAAAGAAGGTTAGTCAAATGGATGAGCAGACACCTCACAAATTGAAATGGACGGATTTGCTGCACAAAAAAAAATGCGCTTTTCTTTGTGGGAATCGCAGGCATTTTACTGATATTTTTATCGGATAATTTGTTTGCAGGGGCAAACACAAAACAAAAAAATGTCGCCGCAAACGACACAGTACAAAACGACGCTGCGGCATACGTTGAAAGTTTGGAAACAAGGCTGACGGATACGCTCGCAAAGGT
>JAVXRV010000066.1:0-10360 GCA_036643515.1 Ruthenibacterium sp. | reverse complement strand
CCGGTATTCAGCGCGATATATCCCGCATTACGTCCCATCACTTCCACCACGCTGCATCGGTCGTGACTTTGTGTGGTGTCGCGCAGTTTATCAATCATTTCCACAGCGGTATTCATGGCCGTATCATAGCCGATGGTATAGTCGCTGCACGCGATGTCGTTGTCAATGGTGCCGGGAATGCCGACACACGGAATGCCCTGTGCGGCCATATCTTTTGCGCCGCGGAACGAACCATCGCCGCCGATGACGACAAGCACGTCAATACCATTGTCGCGACAGGCCTGTGCCGCCTTGGTTTGGCCTTCCAGTGTTTTAAATTCAAGGCAACGCGCCGTATATAAAATGGTGCCGCCGCGATGAATCACTTCAGAAACACTACGTAAATTCATATCATAAATGTCACCCGTCAACAGGCCATTGTAGCCGTGGCGAATTCCTTTTACGTGATAACCTTTGGAAATAGCGGTACGCACCACTGCACGAATTGCCGCGTTCATTCCCGGCGCGTCACCGCCGCTGGTCAGTACACCGATGGTACTAATTTCTTTGTCAGACATGAAAACTGCCTCCTTACAAACTATTGTCACCCTAAGTTCTTATTATATCTTTTTTGCGCGCTAAATTCAACTGCTTTGTTAAATATTTATTGAAGCTTTACGTTTCCGGCGCCCAGTACGCGTTCAAGTTCACTGACGAGCAAATCATTTTGTGCACACCATAAACTTTTTGGCGCAAGCATACGTTGTTTGGTATCTTCAAAATACATATAAACCGGATAATTCCCCTCGAAAATCTGCAATAAATTTTTCACTTCATCAAATGCATCCCCACTTTGCGAGGGCACACGCAGCCACAGACCGTTTTTGCTGTTTTGCGTATCCACACGCAATTTTTGCGGTTCGAATTTTTCGATATCGACGATTGTTTCCGCAAGCAGCTTTGCGCCCTCATCCTCTTTATAGGAGATATGCCCCGTCACCACCACCACGGCATTGTCTTGAATGGTTTCGGCACAAGCCATTAAAATTTTGGGAAATACAAGCATTTCCATTGTGCCGCTCAAATCCTCAATGGTGATAAACGCCATCAAACCGCCCGCCTTTGTGGTGATGGTTTTGGTGCGCACAATCGTGCATACCACGCAGACGTTTCGCCCGTCGGAATCAATCGCGTCCTCGCCCGTTAAATCTTTGATACGGCAGGGTGATATTTTGTTGATAATCTCGCTGTAATGGTTGAGCGGGTGGCCGGAAAGATAAAGTCCGCTCACCTCTTTTTCCATTTGCAGCATAATATCGTAATTGTATTCTTCGCAGTCCTGCATTTTATAGCTGTCCACTACCGTGTCATTAAAATCGCCGAATAAATTGATTTGCCCCGCAAAGTTTCTGCGCGAATCACTCTCGACACTTTTTAAAATGCCTTCAAGATTTTGAATCATCACTTTGCGTTTTGTTTCAAGATTGTCAAATGCGCCGGCTTTAATCATGCTTTCCACGGCGCGGCGATTGATTTCGGTGCCTTGCAGCCGTTTGCAAAAATCGTATAAACTATGATACGGCTTTTCTGCACGTGTGGCTACAACGGTGTGAATCAGCTCGCGTCCCACATTTTTGAGTGCCAACAAACCAAACCGAATGGCGTTGCCTTGTACGGAAAATCCCGCATCGCTCGCGTTGATTTCCGGCGGTAAAACTTCAATGCCAAGGCGCTGACACTCCGAAGTATATTCAATGACTTTGTCGGTATTGTCGAGCACACTCGTGAGCAAAGCCGCCATAAACTGCTTTTGATAATGCGTTTTGAGGTAAGCGGTTTGATAGGCCACAACGGCATATGCCGCCGCGTGCGATTTGTTAAACGCATACGATGCAAAGCTCGACATATCATCGAAAATTTCATTGGCCGTTTTTTCATCAATGCCGTTTGCGATGCAGCCGACACATTCGTGGCCGGCTTCTGTGTTGCCATAGACAAAGTGTTTGCGCTCTTTTTCCATGACATCGTGCTTTTTCTTGCTCATGGCACGGCGCACGAGGTCGGCCTGTCCATATGAAAATCCGGCCAATTCGCGGCAAATCTGCATCACCTGTTCTTGATACACAATGCAGCCGTTGGTAACGTCGAGAATCGGCTCAAGCAGCGGCGTTTTGTAGCGCACTTGTTCGGGGTGATGGCGGTTGTTGAGATAGGTTGGAATCGAATCCATCGGGCCGGGGCGATACAGCGAAATGAGCGCGATGATATCCTCAAGACTGGTCGGTTTTAAGCCGGCAATCACCTGTTTCATGCCGCTTGATTCCAGTTGAAAAACGCCCTCTGTTTCGCCGGCCGACAGCATTGCATATACATCTTTGTCCGCATATGAAATGGTGTCCATCGAAAAATCGACATCGTTTTTTTGAATCATTTTTTCGGCATCACTGATGACGGTTAAGGAGCGCAGGCCGAGAAAATCCATCTTTAGCAAGCCGAGTTCTTCGATGGTTGTCATCGTGAACTGTGTGACGATGTTGCCGTCGTTGGCGCTGAGCGGCACGTATTCGTTGGCGGCGTCGCGTGTAATCACAACACCGGCCGCATGCGTGGACGCGTGTCGCGGCATGCCCTCCAGTTTGATGGCCATGTCGAGCAACTCTTTTACTTGTGCGTTTGTTTCATACTGCATGGCAAGCTCTTTTGATTCAACCAGCGCTTGCCGCAAGGTCATTTTAATTTTCATCGGCACCAATTTTGCAATGCCGTCTACCGTTTGATAAGGCAAATCGAGCACACGGCCGACATCGCGAATGGCCGCACGCGCCGCCATCGTGCCAAAGGTGACAATTTGCGCCACATGGTCGGCACCGTATTTTTGAATGACATAGTCAATCACTTCTTGACGGCGCTCATAGCAAAAGTCGATGTCGAAATCCGGCATAGAAACACGTTCCGGATTGAGAAAGCGTTCGAACAGTAAATTGTATTGAATGGGGTCGACATTGGTGATGCCCATGCAGTAGGCCGCAAGGCTGCCGGCACCCGAACCGCGGCCGGGGCCGACGGGAATGCCGACACTTTTGGCATAGCGGATAAAATCGTACACAATGAGATAGTAGTTGATGTATCCCATGCGATCGACAACGGAAATTTCATAGTCCATGCGGGCGCGCAGTTCCGGTGTAATGGCATCGCCATAATGTTTTTTGAGACCGGCTTCGCACAAGTCCACAAAATAATCTTTGTTGTCCTGTCCGTTTGGCGCTTCAAAATACGGTAACTTTGTGATGCCGAATTCAAAATCAAAATTGCATTGCTCTGCAATTTTATTTGTGTTTTCACAAGCCTCCGGCCACGCGCTGAACACATCGTACATCTCATCTGTGTCTTTGAGGTAAAATTCATTGGTACCAAATTCAAGCACATCGTCATCATTGACCGTTTTGTTGGTTTGAATGCAGATGAGAATGTGCTGCATTTTATGGTCTTCTTTGGTGAGATAATGCGCGTCGTTGGTGGCCACAAGCGGCACATGCACGTCTTGCGACAGCTTGATGAGCTGCGGCAGAATGGCACGTTGTTCTTCAAGGCCATGGTCTTGAATCTCAATATAATAATTGCCTTCGCCAAATAAATCTTTATAATACAGCGCCAAATTGCGCGCCTTTGCATAGTCACCCGCGAGCAATGCCTGCGGAATTTCGCCCGCCAGACAGGCCGACAGACAGATAAGGCCCTCATGATATTGTTCGAGCAGAGCGTGGTCAATGCGCGGCTTGTTATAAAAGCCCTCCACAAAACCGGCGGACACCATCTTGATTAAATTTTTATAGCCAAGCTCGTTTTTGCACAGCAAAACAAGGTGGTTTGAGCCGTCAATGCGGCTGACTTTGTCGAAGCGCGTACGGGTTGCCACATACACTTCGCAGCCGATAATCGGCTTGATACCAGCCTTTTTTGCCGCACGGTAAAAATCGACACAGCCGTACATCACGCCGTGGTCCGTGATGGCAATGGCAGTTTGTCCCATGCTTTTGACGCGTTCCATCAGCCCGTCGATGCGGCAAGCGCCATCGAGCAGGCTGTATTCGGTATGCACATGTAAATGCGTAAAATTTCTTGCTGTTTCAGGCATGACTTGCCCTTTCCGTCATTGCGTTTGCAATTTGTTCAATTTTTTTCAAGCGATGCGATAAGCCGGATTTGCTCATAGGTGGATCAAAAAGAAGTGCCAAATCCTTGAGGCTTAAATCGGGATTGTCCGTGCGCAAATTGGCCGCATTCTGCAAAACTTCCGGCAACGCGTCAAACGCGTTTTTCTTTTTCAGCGTCAAAATCGCCTGCAAAGTGGCCGAATTGGCCGTGACCATTTTGTCAATGTTTGCGGTTTCGCAATTGGTGATGCGATTTGCCTTGTTGCGAAAGTCTTTATACACTTTCAGATTCATAATTTCAAGCGCTGCGCCGGAGGCACCCATAAAGGTGAGCAAATCTTCAATCTGTTCGCTTGCCTTTAGGTAAAGCACATTGGCGCCTTTGCGTTGGGTATGGCGCGGCGAAAAATCGCGGCTCATCAAAAGCGCTTCAAAATCTTTCATCAAATGATAGCGTGCCGATAAAAATTCAAGATTATATTCCTGCTTCGGGTCGGTCATCGTACCACAGCATAAAAACGCCGTAGACACATACGCCGTAACGCAATGCTCGCACTTAAAGTGTGCACTGTTGATGCGCAAATTGGTGTCGGCATTGCAATAGGCAAACAGCGTGAGCATTTTGGCCACTTCGGCCTCGTCCTTGACGGCAAACTCATATAATCCGCCATCTTCTTTGCCCCTGACTGTAACCGTGCCGCGGATACCGACACGTTCAAGCAACTTTTTGGCATATTGTGCAATCGAAAGCTGTTCTGTATGCAGCACAATGCCGCGTGCGTCGAAATATTTTCCGAAACATGCAACCGCGTAAGCGGCGGCAACTGCACAGCAATTTTTCGGCAAATCGCGCGAGATAATTTCCTTTTTGACCACTTGCGAAAAGCTCATGCTTTCTCCTTTTGCGCTATTTTAATTGCCGGAATTGCGCTGTGCATCGCGATGTTCCACAACCGGATAATATCCGATTTTTGCACAATAATTGGCAAGCGCCTGCGCAAACGTAATGGAGCGGTGTTTTCCGCCGGTACAGCCTACCGCAATGGTGAGCTGACTTTTTCCCTCTTTGACATAGAGCGGCAGCGCATAGCCAATTAAATCCTCCATGCGGCGCAGCAACTCTTTCGACTCCGTAAACTGCATCACATAGTCGGACACCGCGGCGTCAAGGCCTGTTTTGTGCTTCAATTCCGGCACATAAAACGGATTGGGCAAGCAGCGCACGTCAAACACGATATCCGCTTCTTTCGGTTGACCGTATTTGAAGCCGAACGACAAAATTGTCAGTGCCATGGCATCCGACGTTTTCGGCACAAAAAGCGACACCACACGGTCTTTCAGCTGTGCTGTCGAGAGCAGCGACGTATCAATTTTATAATCTGCATTTTCATAGAGCGGCGCCAAAATAATGCGTTCTTTCAAAATGGCTTCATCTGTTGAAACTTGAGAAGAAAGGCTAATCGGATGGCGGCGGCGCGTTTCTTTGTAGCGGCGCTCGAGCACATCGTTTTGCGCGTCCAGAAAGAGAATTTTCGCTTCCACTTCTGTTTCTTTAAGCTGTTTTAAAGCAAGCAAAATATCCTCAGCCGACTTTGATCCGCGAATATCCAGCACAATGGCAACCTTTTGCAAAGGGTTTTCGCTTTTCATCGAAAACTCCATCAATTTCGCCAACAAATTGGCCGGAATATTATCAATGCAAAAAAAGCCGATATCTTCAAGCGCGTTCATGGCGAGTGATTTTCCCGCACCGGACAGGCCGCTCACAATCAATAAATTCATACCGTTTTATCGCTCGCTTTCTACTCGACAACTCTAATTTCTTTTTCAAGGCAATAGCCTGTTTCTGCCGTCACCTTGCGGCAAACGTCGTCCGTTAATTGCAGCACGTCGGCACAGGTTGCACCGCCTGTGTTGACCACAAATCCGCAGTGTTTTGTGCTGATGGCAGCGCCGCCCACAGCATAGCCGCGCAAGCCGCACTGTTCAATCAGCGCACCGGCAAACGCGCCGGCCGGTCGTTTAAAGGTACTTCCGGCGCTCGGCATGTCAAGTGGCTGCTTTTCGGCACGGCGACGTGCATATTCGTCCATATCCGCTTTAATTTTCGCGGGCTCGTTCGGCTGCAAACGAAATGTTGCAGACAAGAGGCAGTATTTTTTGTGTTCAAAAATGGAAGTACGATAACCGAAACACAGTTCCTGCGCCTGCAAAACGCGTTTTGTGCCGGCTTCGTCAAGCACCGTTACGCTTTCAAGCACATCTTTGATTTCGCCGCCGTAAGCGCCGGCGTTCATATACACAGCACCGCCCACACAGCCGGGAATCCCGAATGCAAACGCAAGTCCGTCAAGACCCGCACGCATGGCCGCCTGACAAACTTGCGACAGCGAAGCGCTCGCGCCCACTGTCATTTGCGTGTGCGATATGTGTATTTTTGAAAAACCATCGCCGAGATGAATCACCACGCCGTCATATCCCGCGTCTGCAAAAAGAACGTTCGAGCCTTTTCCAAGGAAATAATAACGTGTTTTTTGCAGTGCGCAGGCGCTTATCAGGTCGGCCAACTGCGCTTCGCTGTTTGGCATGCAAAAAAGCTTTGCAGGGCCACCGATTTTAAAGGTGCTGTGTTTTGCAAGCGGCTCATGTTCAAGATACGGAATCTGTCGGGCTTGCAAAAACGGAATCAAACTTTCTTCCATGCGGTGCAATCTCCTCAAACTATTTTTTGTTTGCCAAGGCTGGCTGCGCCCACAATGCCTGCGTCATTACACAGCTGTGCCGCGACAAGACGCGTGCGTTTCATGCCCTCACGCGCAAAATCCTCTTTGTCAACATATGCACGCACAGGCCCGAGCAATGCATCGCCCTCTTTGGAAACGCCGCCGCCGATACAAATAATTTCAGGCTGAAAAATATTGATGATATTCGTGATGCCGCACGCGACATATTCGATAAAATTGTCCACGATATCCGTGGCAAGTTCATCGCCTGCGCGCATACCGTCAAAAGCCGTTTTTGCATTGATGCGCGATGCATCACCGCCGACAAAATTCCACATCACATTGTCTTTGCGCGCTTCCATGGCCGCGCGGGTATCCTCGGCCAGTGCACGTGCAGACGCATATTTTTCCCAGCATCCGCAGCGACCGCACATACAGCGGCGTCCGCCCTTTTCAACTACAGTATGCCCGATTTCTGCACCGGCAGAGTTAAAGCCCGAAAATATTTTTCCGTCGATAATAATGCCGCTGCCAATGCCTGTGCCAAGCGTAATCACAACAGCATATTTTGCGCCTCTTGCGCCGCCGCCTATGTATTCGCCGTATGCAGCAGCATTTGCATCGTTTTCAATGTGGATTCTGCAATGTAAAAGCGCTTCCATATCCGCTTTTAAATGCCAATTGCGATAGCCGAAATTGGCATTGAATTCCACAATACCGGTGGTCGAGTTGACGCTGCCGGGTGTACCGATGCCCACCCATTCAATTTGTGTGTCAAAGTCGACATTGTTTTTTTGCGCAATTTCTTTGCATAAAGTGGCAATCATCTGTTCAATGCCGGCCTCCGGCTGTGGCAAGTTGGTTTTGCACGACAATTTATCCACAATGATGTCGTTGTCGTCCACAAGTCCTGCTGCGATGTTGGTTCCGCCGAGATCTACGCCGATGGTGAATTTTTTCATACGTTTAGCCTCCCATAATGGTTGCAATTTTTTTGTGATGCAAAAGCAATTCTGTGATTAAATTTTCTTTGGTTGCGTTGACAATAAGCTCTTGCGGAAAATGAATTTCCTCCAGCATCGGCAGGACGGAATTCACATCAGCCATACGGTAAATAGAATGTGCGTCGGAATTAACGGCGATTTTGGTGTTGTTTTTCATGCACGCAAGCGCGAGCGCACGCATATTTTGTTCGCTGCCCGGCCGGCATACCGCCGAATTTGCGTTCATTTCCACCACCTTGTTTTTTTGTGCAAACACTTTTGTCACGGCGTCATAGTCGTAGGCATAGCCGCGTGATTCCGAATGTCCAATCATGTCCACATACGGATTTTCAGCGACATTGAGCCACAATTCCGTTGCGGTGTCGAAAGTCAATTTTTCTTGCAGTGTAAAGGGATGAATCGAAACAATCAGCCATTCAAATTGATATTGTGCCATCTCCGCCTGTGTAAAATCAAGTGTGCCTGTTCGGTCGCGCACGTTTGCCTCCACGCCCTTGAGCACCCAAACATCCTCCATGCGGGAGGGCAACTCGCCAAGGCCGTAAAAATACCACGGGTGCGGCGCATCCGGCATACTTGGGCCATGGTCCGTTACGGCCATCGCGAAAAGTCCTTGTCTTTTTGCGGCCGCCGCCATTTCAGTGATGGTGTTGAATGCGTGATTGGAAACAAGCGTATGTGTGTGCAAATCTGCAATAATCTTCATCGATTACCGTCCCTTATTTCAATTTTGCGTTGCCTTACAGCGCGCCGTCGGCGTCAAGGCCAAGACGTTCGAGCAATTCTTTTGCCGCATTATATCCCATCTTTTTTTGACGGTTGTTGATGGCGGCTGTTTCGAGAATGACGGCAAGGTTTCTGCCCGGCATCACAGGAATGACCGTGCATGGCAGCGGAATGCCTAAAATTTCAATCGTATCGGTTTCAAGACCGGTGCGGCTGTAGTTTTTGGTTTTGTCCCACGGTTCAAGCTCGACAACAAGGTCGATTTTTTCACTCATTTTCACAGCGCCGGAACCGAATACACGCGCCACATTGATGATGCCAACGCCGCGCAGCTCGATAAAATGGCGAATATTTTCCGGTGCTGTGCCAACAATGGTGCGGTTGGATACTCGGCGCAGTTCAACAGCGTCATCCGCAATCAGTCGGTGGCCACGCTTTACAAGCTCCACGGCCGTTTCACTTTTCCCAACACCGCATTCGCCTAAAATCAAAATGCCCTCGCCATACACTTCCACCAGCACGCCATGGCGTGTGATGCGCTGTGCAAGCTCAACGCTCAAAAGAGAAATGAGTCCGCTCATGATACTGGAGGTGCTTTCAGACGTGCGCAAAATGGGCACCTCAAATTCGGCAGCATATTGCATCATTTCCGGAAAAACGCCAAGGCTGCGTGTGATCATCACGGCTGGCGGTTTCACCGAAAACAGCGCATGAATTGCCACGCGGCGTTTCTCGTCCGTCAATGTTTCCATATAGCCAATTTCGGCCTTGCCCAAAATCTGAATCCGCGTCGGCTCAAAAAATTCGTCATATCCGGCAATCAAAAGTCCCGGTCGGTTGACGTCTGCTGTAATGATGGGAATGTTTTTCAAATCGGTCGGTGCAAACACAACCTCAAGTTTCAACTGGTCAACCACTTTGTCCAGTGCTACACTAAAATTCGGCATAGAAACCTCCATACGCTTTCGCGCAAAAAATTTGCAATTGAAATGATACTTCTATTATATAGTATCAGCGCGCAGATATCAATTTTGTTTTTGTCTTTTTACATCTTTCTTTCGCACAGAAATTTTGCTATAATGAATTCATCACATGATTTGACTTGAAATGAGGGGCAACCATGAAAATTGCAATTTTCACCGAAACCTATTTTCCATTTATCAGCGGCGTCGTGACACATATCAAAACTTTAAAAGAGGGGCTTGAAAGTCAAGGGCACGAAGTGTTGATTGTAACACTCAACCCGAAAGCCATGTGCCATTATGTTAAAGACGGCATTTTATATTGTCCGGCCATTCCGCTCAAACGCATTTACGGCTATGGGTTTGCCAATCCGCTCAATATCCAACGTTTGCGTATCATCGAAGAATTTAATCCGGATATCATTCACATTCAAACGGAATTCAGCATGGGCATTTTTGCGGAATTTGCCGCGCGCCGGCTGAAAAAGCCTATTGTCTACACCCTGCATACCATGTATGATGATTATTTATTTTATGTTGCGCCGGACAAATTTCAAAATATGGTGAAGCCGGCGGCACACCTTTATTTTCGAAAAATTGCGAACCGCGCAACAGAAGTCATCGGGCCAAGCGTCAAAGTGGTGGAGTTTTTGCGTCGCTGCGGGGTAGAGCGACACATCAATATTATTCCAAACACGGTAGATTTGTCCGATTTTATGGCACAGAATGTCAAAACGGCAGATATCGAAAAGGTGCGTGAAATGCTCGGCATTGCGCCAAACGATGTCGCTATGTGTTTTGTGGGCAGGCTT
>JAVXRV010000065.1:0-10404 GCA_036643515.1 Ruthenibacterium sp. | reverse complement strand
TATGATGCGTTCAACAATTTGCAGGCTGTTTTGAATCGCACAGGCGGTGTGACGGCGGAGGCGCTGCCGGCGCCGCTGCAAAGCGAATGTCTGTATGCAACGCGTCTTGCGGCGGCATTCAACAAGCTGTATTATGCCAGTATGGCGCGGCGCGCGGCGTGTGCAAAAAATGCAGCGATGCGCACGGCGCTTGCCGAGCAGTACGGTGCGCTTGCGGCGGCGCTCGGCGGCCTTTCCACGCAGGTGTATCGTGAGCAGTCGCCCGACGGACGCAAAGCCGCGCGCATTGCACAGCTTCTTCATAAAATCGGCGCAGAACCGCTTGAAGTGCAGGTGTCTACCGATGCGGACGAGCGGCTGTATGTGGATATTTGTTTGCCGCGCATGCGTTTTACCGATGAGGAATTGGCGCTTTTGACCAAAGAATTGTCGGTGCTTTGCCGCTGTGCGATGGAACAGGCGGTGTGCCGACAGGCGCCGACGTCCACGCGGCTCACACTGCGGCAGGCGGCGCAGTTTACGCCGCTGTTTGGGGTGTGCAGCTTGCCCGCAAGCGGCACGGTGTCGGCCGACGCGGTGAAAATGTTTGTGGACGTGGGCGGTGCGGCGCATTTACTGCTTTGCGACGGCATGGGCACGGGAAAAGCCGCCGCCATTGATGGCAATTTGTCGGCGGCACTGTCGGAACAATTGCTCGCGGCCGGTTTTGCGGCGGCGGAGGCGGCAAGGCTTGTCAACATCGCACTCACGCTCAAAGGACGCGGTGAAGCGGAGGCGGGCGCAACGCTCGACGCGCTCAGCGTCAATTTGTTCACGGGCGCGGCAGAGCTGTTCAAAGCGGGCGCGGTGGCGTCGTATCTTGTGCGGCAAGGTGTGGTGACCATGCTCGGCGGCGACAGTTTGCCCATCGGCATTTTAAACCGTGTCACAGGTTGCACCGACAGTTTGCAGTTGCAGCTCGATGATGTTTTGGTGCTTGTGTCGGACGGCGCAACTGCGTCTGACCCCGACTGGATTTTTGCGGAATTATCGCTTGCACAGGCGGGCGCACCGCAGGCACTTGCGGATAATCTTGCAAAAGCGGCGCAGACACGCACAAAAAGGCCGGACGATATCACGGTGGCCTGTATGCGCCTCGCCCGCGCGGGGTGAATCAATTCAAAAAGGAGTGCGGCAAAATTGCCGCACTCCTTTTTGGTATTTTGATATTGATATCATGATATCAAATTTACAATTTCAGCTCCGCCACAATCGTGCGGCCGGTTTCGCCGATGAGAAACACCGTCATTTTTGTGCCGACGGGCATTTGCGCGGTATCGAGCATCAGATTGCCGTTTTGTGAGATGTCACCATAATAAAACCGCTTGTGGGCGGTGGTGGCATAAGCGTGCTCATCGCGCAGTGCATAGCAAACAGTGCCGGTGCAACGTCCGTTTTTGGCTAGGTAATCAAGCGGCAGACTTGTGCGCTCGCCCTTGATAGACAGCGCCCATTCGCCCGGCACTTCGCCGTTTTGCAAACTGGCGCAAACGCGCGCGGGCGGGCAAAGGGTGTCTGCATATTGTTTGTTGTGTAAAAAATAGGCCACACCGTCCCATGCGGCGTTCACTTCGCACAGCAGATAGCGGCGCTGTGCGGTGTCGTCCGTGTCGGCAAGCGCGTCGTTCACCAGTACATATTCGGTGCCGTCGTCGCATGTTTCAAAGCCGCGAATCACGAGCGTATGTGCTTTTGCCGTACACGAAGCACCCGCCATCAGCGGCAGATTTTCAGCATCGGCGGTTTGTGCATCGCTTGCGTAATTGACGCAAATCGCGCAGGCAAATCCGTTTCTCATCTCTTTTTTCAGCGAGGCAAGGTCGGCATAACACACGACGCATTCATAGCCGTAACAGCCGGCGGCGGCCGCCGTGAAACTGCGATTGACCGTGCAATTTGCGGCGGCGTCGGCAGAAAAATGCGCCACTTCCTCCGGCAATAAATCCTCGCCCCAACGGTTCATCAACATGGTAACGGCCATCGGCGCGGCAATATTTTGCGCAAGATTCGGGTCGCGTAAAGTTTGTGAATAAGCCGGCACAGGCACGGCGCGGTGCAGTGTGTCGCCGCTCTCGCGCAGCCATTGGCGCGGCCGAATAGAAGCGCCAAGCAAGCGCACGGTGGGCGCTTGTTGCGGATTATTTGTGTGCAAAAAAATGCGCAACTGAAAACCGTGTGCGCCGCCGGACGCGGCAATGCGCACCACGTCGGTGTCCATGGATACGCCGTTTTCGGCCGTCACCGGCGCGGCGCTTGCACGCGTCGTCAGCGGGGTCCATTTGCCATAGCGCATCCATGCGCTCCAACTATCTGCCACCCGCACGCGCACCTGCACTTCGGTCGCGGTATCCGCCGGTGTGTCGGTGTTCCACGATGCAATCAACGCGCCAAACGGCGCAGTGTTTGTTTCCTCACTCGTAAAACAGCCTGTGTGAAATGAACCGTCCTCGGCTTTTTCGAGTGTCAAGGTGTCCTGTGCGCAAACAACATTTTCAAACGTACCGCGTGCAAACGCGGCCGCACTGTTCCATAAAAACAGATTTTCTGTCATGAAAACCTCCATGCGCTCATCGCGCGAAATCATAGCGGTATCGTATCACAAATGTGCCAAAATAGCAAGAAACCGGTCGATTTTTCAGCGTTTCCCCCATATTTGATAAAAAAAGGCTCGCTTTTATAAGGCCATTTCGTATATAATGAATACGCAAATAGACGCACGCCGTATGCGGCAGCGTCATATGGTAAAGAGAACAACAATTTTGAGGAGGAATCAGCATGAGCCCAATTTTATTGGCCGCGATGGGAACCGGCTTTACATTTTTAATGACAGTGGCGGGCGCCGCCGTGGTGTATTTGTTCAAAGGAGAAATTAAACCGGCGGCACAGCGCATTTTTCTCGGTTTTGCGGCCGGTGTTATGATTGCCGCATCGGTGTGGAGCCTTTTGATTCCCGCCATTGAAATGGCAGAGGAGCAAGGGCATATCGGTTGGATTCCCGCGGCGGGCGGGTTTGTACTGGGCGGTGTATTTTTATTGCTGCTCGACGGTTTGATGCCGCATTTGCATGTGGGAGAAACGCACGCCGAGGGCGTAAACAGCAGTTTAAAGCGCACCACACTGCTCGTGCTCGCGGTTACGCTGCATAATATTCCCGAGGGAATGGCCGTTGGGCTTGCGTGCGCCATGGCGGCGGGCGGCCAGTCGGCCAGCATCACAGTGGCAAGCGCCGCAGCACTCGCCATGGGCATCGGCTTGCAAAATTTCCCCGAGGGCGCGGCCATTTCGCTGCCGCTGCGCAAAGAGGGCTTGTCGCGCAACAAAAGTTTTGTTTACGGCGCACTGTCGGGCATTGTAGAGCCGATTGGCGGCCTCATTGCCGTGCTTGTGGCGGCCAGTGTCACGCCGCTGATGCCATGGCTTTTAAGCTTTGCAGCCGGCGCGATGATTTATGTGGTGGTGGAGGAATTGATTCCCGAAGCACATCTTGGCGAGCATTCCAACACCGGCACACTCGGCGTGATGCTCGGCTTTCTTGTGATGATGGTCATGGACGTGGCGCTCGGATAAATGCGGCCATTTCTCAGGAAATTTCAATCGACATGACAGCATGCAAACTTTCGCCGGCGGCGAGGGTTTCATGCTGTTTTGTTTGTAAACTGTTCGGAAAACCGTTCCACGGCTCCATGCATACAAACCCAAGCTCACATTGGCTCCACAGCACCGCATTTGTGCTGTGCGCGTCAAAATGTACCGTTACCGTGTGGTTTAATTGGGTGTCGGTAAACGACATCGGGCTTTCGACACCTGCGTAATACCGCGTAACTTGGTCGGGGTCATACGGAAAATCAACCCTTGCGGGTGCCGCCGTAAAACTCGTAAAATCGTCGTTCATCTGTGATTTTGCACGCACGTCCCACACAAGATTGCGCACGTCCGAAATGGCAAAATACGGATGAAACCCGAAACTGAACGGCATGGACACATCGCCTGCGTTTTGATATTGCTGCAAAACGGAAAGCACGCCGCCTTTCAGCACATAGGTGAGCGTGACGCAAAACGCAAACGGATAAAAAATATGCGTTGCGTCGCTGTCTTTGAGCTGAATCGTGAGCGATGCGCCGTCTGTGGTGTCTTGCCCGACCACTTGCCACGGCATCGAGTGCGCAAAGCCGTGAATGTCCATGGGATAGGCTTTGCCGTCAAAAATGTTCTCGCCGTTTTCGCAGCGTCCGCACACCGGAAACAGCACCGGCACCGCACAGCGCGGGCGCTCCGGCAGAGAAAAATTCGGCTCGCGCAGCCAGAGATATTCGGCGCCGTTTTTGCAAAAACTTGTCGCCATGCCGCCTTTTTCCGGCACGATGACCGCAGTGGTGCAAGCGTCGGTGTCCGCGAGAAAATAGGCGGTATAAGCGCCTTGCGTTCCTTTTGTCACAGTAAACATTTCAGTAAACCTCCCGATTTTTTGATGCTCTTTATAATCAGTGTAACGCAAACGCAAGTGCGCGTCAAGACAATCAAAAACGGCGCCTGCATGTTGCCATGCAAGCGCCGTTTTGTATTGCATTTATGCTTTGCCGACAGAGCCGAACAGCTCCATTTTCTCTTTTACAGTGCCTTTGATGGCTTCAAAGCCCGGTGCAAGCAGTTTGCGCGGGTCATAGCCTTTGCCCTGCAAATCTTTGCCGGCTTCAATGTATTTGCGCGTTGCGGCGGCAAATGTCAACTGGCATTCGGTGTTTACGTTGATTTTGGCAACGCCCATGTCGATGGCTTTTTTAATCATGTCTGCGGGGATGCCGGTGCCGCCGTGCAGCACAAGGGGAATGTGGTTGGTGGCAGCATGAATTTTATTGAGCGCTTCAAAGTTGAGGCCTTTCCAAGACGGCGGATATACGCCGTGGATATTGCCGATGCCGGCGGCCAAAAAGTCAATGCCGAGGTTTGCGATGCGTGCGCATTCGTCTGCGTCGGCCACTTCGCCGCCGCCGATGACGCCGTCTTCTTCGCCGCCGATGCTGCCCACTTCGGCTTCAATCGAGAGGCCGTGTTCGTGTGCAAACGCAACAAGTTCGGTGGTTTTGGCAACGTTTTCTTCAATCGGATAATGGCTGCCGTCAAACATAATAGACGAAAAACCGGCGGCTACGCAGGCTTTTGCGCCCTCATAAGAGCCGTGGTCAAGGTGCAGCGCAACGGGAACGGTGATGCCGAGTGTTTCGTCCATGGCTTTTACCATGGCGGCAACGGTGGCGTAACCTGTCATATATTTGCCCGCGCCCTCAGATACACCAAGGATGACCGGACTGTTCAGTTCCTGTGCCGTCAGCAAAACGGCTTTTGTCCACTCGAGATTGTTAATATTGAATTGGCCGACCGCATAATGACCATCGCGTGCTTTTTGCAGCATTTCAGTAGCGTTTACCAGCATAATTGTACCTCCAAAAAATTTTTAAAAGTTGTGAATCTTTTCACTAGTATATCGCAAAACGAGAACAAAATCAATCGTTCTTGCATTTTTTGTAGATGACAAACGAATACACAATGCTGCCGCCGCAAAACACGGTCAATATGGCGGTGCTGCTCCATAAAAGTGCTGTGCCGCGCACAAAAAAGGCAAGCACAATCAAGCAAAGCCCCGCAATAACCCACAAAGGCCCCGCAAAACGGTGCGTGCGCCGCCAACATTCCGCGCTTGCGAGCGTCCACGGCGTGCGAATGCCCACAAAATAATTGTGGCGAAATTTGGGCATAAAATTGCCGAGCACACAAAACATGCCGCCCATCAGTGCCATGAGCACGGCGTCCATATGCAGCACAGCCGGATAAAACGCATTGTATAACAGCAGACAGTGGGTCAAAAATAAAAACAGCCCAAGCGTCAAGCGCACCGCGAGATACGCGCGCGCAAATTTTTCATAATTTTTGCGTTTCGGGTCAAGATACGGCAAAATCTGCAGCATCAGCGCAAGCGCAAGCGGCGGCAGCGAAAACCATATCAAACCGCGCGGCGATAAAAAGCCGTCGACCGTGCCGTGCATATCCCAGTGTGAGGGAATTTGCGCCGGCAGCCGCGCATACAAAAACAGCGTCATCAACAACGGCAAAATGGCAAGTAACCAAATCAAAATCGTAAGCTTATTTTTTTTCATGCATGCCTCCCGCAAGTCCGCTCACCCAGGCGAGGACGTCCTCTACCACACTGGTGTTCAATTCATAGTAAATATATTTGCCGCGCTTTTCGTCCGTCACAAGGCCGGCCTCTTTTAAAACAGACAAATGATGCGACACCGTGGCGCTTGTGGTGCCAAATTGATTGGCAAGCTCGCCCGCACTTTTCGGCCCCGCACGCAAAAGCTCCAATATGCGACGGCGCGTCGCATCCGAAAGTGCTTTAAACGTATTTTCAAACATTGCGCCGCCTCCTTTTTTGCCATAACAGTTCGATTGTTGTCGAAATAAAGTGTAGCACAAGCGCACGCATCTGTCAAAAAATGGCATGTATAAAACGCCTATTTTGACCGCGTGAAAAAAGTGGTGAAAAAGCTAAAATTTACCGCATTTCTGGGGTAAAAATCGGCATTATCCCAACTTGACACGAAACTTTCAACAGGCTGTTTTGTTGAAAGTTTTCAACATTACGTTGAAAACTTTGGCTCTCCGCAGCTTTCAACAGCCCAAAAAGGGGAGCAACACGCTGTTTGTCAACACTTTCAACAGGGTTTTCAACAATCGTTTGTGAAAAACTCAGTTTTACAAGACGTATAATCAGCACGTCAAACGAATGCCAAACTTTTGCAAAATAAACTGTTTACTTTTCACGAAAATGCCTACACTTTACACGAAGCGAAAAAAGCGAAGGGGGAGAAAAAGATGAAAGGTGTCACAAAACGCGTGATTGAAATTGTGGAACCGCAGGATGCCTGCATCGAGCGTGTTTTGGTGTTTTTGCGCAGCGATTGCGCCTCCATGCGGGTGGGGCAAAAGCGTGCCGAGGCTGAAAAATATGTGGCGGGGCTTGTGTGCTATAAACGGCGGCTGTGGCCGTTGCAAAGCAAAGCGGCGCGTGTGATATGCGTTGCGGCGGCGGTGATTTTGTCTGTGGGCGCGGCGGTATATTTTTTGCTGTGATGCGCTTTAAAAAGATGGCATAAAAAGTCGATTTGTGTTATAATCATACAATATAAAGCAAAAACTGCCGTTTGCGATGTAAACGGCTTACATAAACCGGAGGAAACGCATGGAAGATACCCAGCGCAATCAAATGGAAGATACCACACTTGCCTATGGCAAAAACGCCGTGACAGAGTTGCTGAAAAGCGGCGTCGGCGTCGACACGGTGTTTATACAAGACACCATGAACGCTGCACAGGCGGGCTTTTATACGGCACTTGCCAAAGAGGTGGGGGCGGTTGTTAAGCGCGTGCATGCCACAAAACTGCGCGGTATGTGCGGCACCGAAAGCCACCAAGGCGTTGCGGCATATGCCGCGGGCATTGAGTATGCCGAATTAGACGATTTATTGGCCGCTGCCGCCGCAAAAGGCGAAGTGCCATTTTTGCTGCTGTGCGACGGCGTGGAAGACCCGCACAACCTCGGCGCCATCATTCGCTCGGCCTTGCTGTGCGGTGTGCACGGTGTGGTGATTCCCAAACGCGGCGGCGTTTCCATCACGCCCACGGTGCTCAAAAGCAGTGCGGGCGCGGCTTCGCGTTTGCCCATTGCACGCGTTGCCAATATCGGCGAAGCCATTCGCAAGCTCAAAGCACAAAATATTTTTGTCTACTGTGCCGATATGGACGGTCAGCCGGCCTATGCACAAAACCTCACCGGAGGCATCGCCATTGTGGCGGGCAGTGAGGGCAGCGGCGTGTCGCCGCTTGTGAAAAAACTTTGCGATGGCGTGCTGTCGTTGCCGATGGCCGTGACCGGCACCGGTGTGGACAGCTTCAACGTATCCGTCGCCACAGGCATCATTCTGTATGAAACCATGCGCCAACGCGCAAAATAGATTGCCCGACTGCATCCAAGGGGGAGGAAAAATCTTGAAGCAAGAGAAAAAACGCATTCGCGATGTAGACATCGATCATATTTTAGACGAAGTACGTGAACAGCAAAAAGCCACAGGCAACTTGCAGGAAATGCCCGGCGAAAATCACGAAGCCGAGTTGGATTCGATTTTATCCAGCCTCGGGATGGGCGAAAAACCGCAGCGTCCCTATGTGCAGTTTTCTTCTCCGGTGCGTACAACACCTGCAAAACCGGTGCAGCTTGTGCAGCCCGCGCCGGCGCTCGGCAAGTTTGTAGAGCCGCCCATGATGGCCGTTCCGCATGAAACACCGCAGCCGTCAACGGTTCCCGCACAGCGCGCGGTGCCGGTAGAGCAGGTGAGCGAGGGCGAAGAAGCGTCCACGCTGGAATTGCCCACGATGAAAGCGTTCAGCGTTGCGCAGGAAAAACGCAAAAGTGAAATTGAAACAGCCGCGGTAGAGGCTGCATTTACGCGTGCAGGCATTGCGGTGCCGCCGCAAGCAAGCAAACAGGCAGACGAAAAGCCGGCGCCGAAAAAAGCGTTCCACAACACCATCACACAGCCGCTCAGCAACGCCATGTTTGGCGAGGTGGACGACCGGTTCCGCGCTTTTTTCAGCAAGACCGTTGCGCAGGACAGTCCGGCCGCCGAACAGGCTGCGTTTGAGGCGCAAAAGAAGAAAAAAAGCCGTTTTAAAACCTTTTTGACGCGTGCGGTACACGATGAAGACGAGGCTTTTTTAACGGGAGAATTTGATGTGCGCCCGTCACGTCCGGCCGAAAAAGTGGCGGTGGAAATCAAGCGCGATGCCGATGTGCCGCAAAGCGCAGAGGGCAAAGCGGCGGCGCTTGCTGCCATTCTCGCCTCCGGCGACCCGACCACAAGCGAGCTTGATGCACCGGCCATTCGTAAAAAAAGTGGCGAATTTAAAAGTTATACCATCACCATGCCGCTTGCGGGCGACGACACAGAGGAAAATCTGCCGCGCCGCTCACGCACTGCGTCGGTCGGTGATACAGAAATGGATGCGAACGAGTACAACCATCTCGCGGACGCGCCCGCCGTGACGGCCTCGCTGAAAAACATGCGTGTCACGCGCATTTTGCGCATGGCGGCCACGGGGCTTGTCACGCTGATTTTATTGTATTTCGGCCTGTCTGCACACAAAGGCGGGCTGCCGCCCATCGCCGCGCTTGACCCGCACACGGCGCCGTTTGCGTTTTTGCTTGTCAATTTTGTGCTGCTCGCCATCGCGTCGCTCATCTGCCTCACCACACTTGGTGCGGGGCTTGCAGGCCTTGTACGCAAGCCGACAACCGACACGTTGCCGGCGCTTGCCACGACGGCGGCGCTGTTGCAAAATCTGGTGTATTTGTTCACTTCTGCGTCGTTTGACCCTGAAAAAATCACGCTGTTTGCGCCGATTGCAACCTTGCTTTTGTTCAGCAATACGCTTGGCAAATGGCTGCAAAGCAAAATCATCAGCGACAACTTTGCCATGGCAAGTGCGGGGTTTGACCACGCGGCGGCGCTGATTGTGCAAAATCCTGATTTAACGCGCAAAGTGTGCAACGGCATCGGTGAACCGGATCCGTCGCTGCTGGTCAGCCGGCCGGCAGGGCTTGTGAGAGGCTTTTTGCGCCAGAGTTTTTCATCTCACAAAAACGACGTAACTGCGCAAAAATTATCGTATGCACTCTGCGGCGCGGCCGTTGTTTGCGCGATTGTATGCGGGGTGCGCACCGGCAATTTTCTCGCGGCAGTTTCCGGTTTTGCAGCGGCTTTTTGCGTCGGCGCACCGCTTGCGTCCACGCTTGTATATGCCGTGCCGTCCTTTTTATTGCAGCAGGCGGCCTCCAAAGTGGGCGCGGTGATTGCCGGCCCGAGCGCGGTGGCGGCACTCGGCAAAACCAACGTGGTGCTGCTGAATGCGCGGGATTTATTTCCGGCAAGTTGCGTGCGTTTGCACGGCATCAAAACATTTGAAAAAGAGCGCATTGACCTTGCCATTTTATATGCCGCAAGCTTGCTTGTGGACAATTGCGACACCTTACGCGCCACGTTTTTGGCGCTGGTGGACAACAAAAAAAATCTCTTGTACAAAGTGGAAAATGCCCAGACGGAACAGGGGTTCGGCTTCACGGGGTGGATTGATAATCACCGTGTTATCGTTGGAAACAGAATGATGATGTCGCGGCATGAAATTGAAATTCCCTCTTTGGAATACGAGCAAAAGTACACCAAAAACGGCGAGCGCAGTCCCATTTATCTTGCGGTGGCGGGCAAGGCATTCGGTATGTTCCTCGTGAGTTATTTGCCGGACGCACACGCAC
>JAVXRV010000064.1:0-10498 GCA_036643515.1 Ruthenibacterium sp. | reverse complement strand
GCCTCGCAGGGCGAAACATTGGGTTTCTTCTAGGTTTTGCATCTGTATGCAAACAGACTGTCCTATGCGCGCATAAAGCATTGCGCGCATTTTACGGACGATTGGGTTGCACGGACGACTGCGCTTGTGTTTTACTTGCCGCAACGCTCCTGTAGGGACACCATATATGGTGTCCGCGCACGGTTGCGCCCGCTTTGTTCTTTCGCACCGCGGCAAATTTACAGCAAAACCACGCCGGCGGTTTCGCAGGCTTTTTCGGTTTTTTCATCCCACAGCGACACCTGCACTTCGCCCACGTGCACTTTGCCGAGCAAAAGCATGCACAGGCGGCTTTGGCCGATGCCGCCGCCAATTGTGAGCGGCAAGGTGTCGTTTAACACCATTTGGTGAAACGGCAGCGCCGCGCGTGCCATGCAGCCGGATTTTTCGAGCTGACTTGCCATGCTTTGCGCGTCTACACGAATGCCCATGCTGCTGATTTCCACCGCGCAGTCGAGTGCTTCGTGCCAAAACAGCAAGTCGCCGTTCAGCGCCCAGTCGTCATAATCCGGCGCGCGGCCGTCGTGCGGCTCGCCGCTGTTTAATTTGTCGCCAATTTGCGTGATAAACACCGTTTTGTACGCTTTGCAGATGGCATTTTCGCGCTCTTTCGGCGTGCAGTTCGGGTATATGTCGGCAAGCGTCTGCGACGAAATAAAAAACACGTCGCGGCAAAGGTCTGTACGCAAATCGGGAAACTGCCAGCGCAATTCGTCCAGTGTGCCGCAAATGGCATGAACAATCGCCTGCACGCTGTTTTCGAGCGTTTCTTCGTTGCGCGAGTCGCGGTCAATCACTTTTTCCCAATCCCACTGGTCGACATAAATCGAGTGCAGATTGTCCATTTCTTCGTCGCGACGAATGGCATTCATGTCGGTGACGATGCCGTTGCCCACAAAAAAGTCATAGCGATGCAGCGCAAGGCGTTTCCATTTTGCGAGCGAATGCACCACCTCGACGTCGCTGCCGAGCGCGGGCACGTCAAACGAAACCGGCCGTTCCGCGCCGCTTAAGTTATCGTTCAAGCCCATGGCAGGGTCTACAAGAAGCGGCGCAGTGACGCGCTTTAAATGTAGTGCACTGCACAGTTTCGTCAAAAAAATCTGTTTGATGAGGCCGATGGCCTTTTGGGTTTTATACAGGTTGAGCGCCGATACATACCCCTGCGGTATTTGTGTTGGCATAGATGATTCCTCCCGTCTTTCAAAAAAATAAAAGCACTGCAGCTTGCAGTGCTTTTATTATAGTATGATAATGCGATTAACGCAAGTCGTTTGCCTTGATTTCGTCCATATCGTCGAACGCCTGATTTTCGCCGCCCATCGCCCAGATGAACGTGTAGTTCGACGTGCCGGCGCCGGAATGAATGCTCCAGCTCGGGCTGATGACGGCCTGTTCGTTTTGCATTACGATATGGCGCGTTTCGCTGCCCTCGCCCATCATGTGAAATACCACGTTGTTTTCGGGCACTTCAAAATAGGTGTAAATTTCCATGCGGCGTTCATGCGTGTGGCACGGCATGGTGTTCCATACGCTGCCCGGCTCAAGCACGGTCATGCCCATGGAAAGCTGGCAGGTTTTGAGCACCGACGGGTGAATAAACTGGTTGATAACGCGTTTGTTGGCGGTTTCCATGGCGCCGAGCGGCTTTTTGGCGGCGTCCTCAATTTTGATGAGGCGGTTTTCATAGCTGCAATGTGCCGGTGCGCTGACCATGTAAAATTTGGCCGGTTTGCTTGCGTCGTCGCTTGCAAAAAGCACTTTTTTCGCGCCTTTTGTAATGTAAAGACAATCTTTGTAGCCCAGCGCATACACGGTGTCGTCTACCGTGATTTTGCCCGCGCCGCCGATGTTGAAAATGCCGATTTCGCGGCGCTCCAAAAAGTATTCGGTGCCGAAGTTTGCCCAGATGTCGATGCCTTTGTCGATGGACACGGTTTCGGTGGTGGGCATACAGCCGAGCGTCACCATGCGGTCTACATGGCTGTAAACGGCCACAATTTCATTGGCCTTGTATAAATTTTCGATTAAAAATTCGGCGCGTGTTTCCTCCGTTGTGTAACGTTTGAAGTCGCGTTGGTTGGCAGAATAACGAATTTCCATTTTTGTCCTCCTATTTGAACGGTTTTGAGTGAATGTTTCTTTATCATAAGGATAACATATTGTATTCATTTTTCCAATTTGGATACAAGCAATAAAATGAGAGTACAAACTTGTGCAAAGTGTACAGGTTGCTGACTAGCTTTTTGCACAAGCAATTTACAATTTTTTTGTGCACAAAACCGCCATTTATCGCCTTTTCCGTGAAAGGTTACAACTTTGTAATAAAATATTAGTTGATTTATACAAAGAAAAGGTGTAAAGTAATGCTTGTTCGTTTGAATGCGAAACAAAACAAATTGTCTTGAAGGAGATTTTATCTTATGAAAAAAATTATTGTTATTGCCCTTTCCGCCGTTTTGGCGCTGTCCCTTGTTGCCTGCGGTGGCGACAAACCCGCTTCTTCTGTTGCGGCATCTACTGCACCGGTTGCATCCTCTGTTGCAGCTTCTGAAGCTTCTTCTGTTGCTTCTGTTGCCGCTTCTGTTGCAGCTTCTGAAGTTTCCTCGATGGCTTCTTCTGTTGCCTCCTCCGTTGCATCTTCTGTTGCAGCTTCTTCTGCTGCCGCGAAATAATTTTTCATATGCAAACAATGCGTCTGCGGCTTTATGTCGTGGGCGCATTTTTTTCTTTGCAAAACGCCGCTTCCGTGTTATGATAAAGATAAATAACATATGTTTTAAAGGTGGCCTTACAATGCTGAATTTTGCAATTTTAACCGCCGGCAATATCGCCGGTTCGATGGCCGAAACGATTGCTGCGCTCTGTGCACGCGGCGAAGTGAACGCATATGCCATCGCCGCGCGAGATGCCAATCGCGCCGCAGCCATGGCGCAAAAATATGGCTTTGCCAAAAGCTACGGCAGCTATGACGCGCTGTTTGCTGACTCCGCTGTTGATATTGTTTATATCGCCAGTACGCACAATTTTCACGCACAGCACGCGCGCGCGGCGCTGATGGCCGGCAAACATGTTTTGTGCGAAAAGCCGATGACGACAAACGAAAAAGACGCGGCCGCGCTGTTTGCTCTTGCAAAAGAGCGGCATTTGGTGTTGACGGAGGCCACATGGACGCGCTATCAGCCGTTTGTGCCGCAGCTTTTGCAGACGATATCAGACGGCACGATTGGCGAAGTGACGCTTGTGACGGCGAATTTCGGCTTTCCGCTTTCGCATGTGCAGCGCATGGCCGATCCGGCACTTGCGGGCGGCGCATTGCTCGACCTCGGCATTTATCCGCTGAGTTTTGCAGCCATTGTGCTCGGCGGCGACATCACGCGCGTCACTTCCGCTTGCACCAAAAGCGACCGCGGGGTGGACGCTACCGAAAATATCACGCTCACGATGCAAAACGGCGCCATTGCGTCGCTGTGCAGCTCGTTTTTGTGTGAGCTTGACAGCACGGCCGTTATTTACGGCACAAAAGGGCACATCGCCGTGCCGCTGTTTTGGCATGCGCAAAATTTCACCATACATCTGCGTGAAGCGAATACGGACACGGTCATTGCTTGTCCGTTCGATTTCACCGGCTATGAGTACGAAGTGCGCAGTCTGTTGCGTGCCATCGCACGCGGCGACACCGAATGTCCCGAATTGCCGCACGCCGAAACATTGCGCATGTTGCGTGTGATGGACGCTTTGCGCGCCGATTGGGGCGTAAAATATCCGTTTGAATGAAAAGAGGTTTTGGCATGCGAACTCAGTTGCCGGCCGGAATGCCACGCGTTTTCGGGCGAATTTTGCGCCATTTTACACGCAGACGCATCGTTTTTGTGTCGGGCGAACCAAACACGCAAGGCGAGGTATATCGCGTTTCGCATCTTTTGCAAGCGCTCTCGCCCGATTTGTTTTATCTGCACGCGCTCACGCGGGACACGCTGTATGAAAATACGGCGCTGGCCACGCACTGTTCTGTGCTGTGGATTTGGCGTATGCCGCGCACACCGGCACTGGCACAGGTGATTGCTGCGGCGCAGCAAAACGGCGCAAAAGTGGTGTTTGATGTCGATGATTTGATGCTCTCGCCGGCGCATGTTGTGCCGGAATACATCGAAGCGCTGCTGCTTGGCGCGTCAAAACCGGAACTGGACGCGCTGTTTGCCGGCTTTGGCAACACGCTTGCCGCCGCCGATTATTGCTGTGCACCCACCGCGACACTGCTGCGCGAAATGCGTGCCGTCTGCCCGAAAGGCCGCGTGATTCCAAACTGTTTTTCAGCGGACGAATTGGCGGCTGCCGAGGCTGCTTCTCGCGGCGGCAAGCCAAACGACGGCTTTGTGCGCATCGGTTACGCGAGCGGCACGCGCACGCACCAACAGGATTTCAGCGTGGCCTATCCTGCGCTTTGCGCGATATTACAGCGTTTTCCAAAGGTGAAATTCGTCTGTTATTCCGACACGTTCGGCGTGGAAGAATTTCCGGAATTTGCAGCTTTGCACGCACAAATTGAAGTGCGGCAATCGGTGCCGTTTGCTGCGCTGATGGCGGAAATTGCGCGCTATGACATCGCAATTGCACCGCTGCGTGCGGAAAATACATTCTGCGCCTGCAAAAGTGAAATCAAATGGATGGAGGCGGCCTTGGTGCGCGTGCCGGTGGTGGCATCGCCCACGCCGCCGTATCAAAATGCGATTGCAAACGGCGTGACCGGCTTTTTGGCAGAGGACACCGCCGCATGGATTGACACGCTCACACAACTTGTGGAAAGTGCCGCGCTGCGCAAAAAAATGGGCGAGGCCGCGTTTGCCGCGTGTCAAAAAAACTACGGCCCTGCACGCACTGCGGCGGCTTTGGCGGATATTTTGGGCGAAGTGCTGCAACCGTAACACAGCGCCCCAAAACAGACAAACGACCGAAAGGAAATGATACAATGCTTGTGCACAACGCGAAAATTCTCACCCCAAACGGCATGAAAAACGGCAGTATTTTGATTGAAAACGGTGTGATTACCGCCGTGGGTAAACACCTCGACCCCAAGGGGCAAACCCTGCTCGATGCCAAAGGCATGACGGCGCTGCCGGCGTTTATTGACCTGCACTGCCATTTTCGCACGCCCGGCTTTGAGTACAAAGAGGACATCACCTCCGGCAGCAAAGCGGCGGCGCGCGGCGGCTATACGCACGTCACCACAATGGCAAACACAAAGCCGGTGTGCTCGTCGGCCGATATCGCGCAAAGTGTGATGGACGAGGCGGCGCGTGTCGGCCTGTGTGCGGTCAACCAGTGCGTGTCCATCACCAAAGATTTCGACGGCAAAACGCTCACCCACTTGAAAGCGTTGCCGCGCAGCATCAAATGCATCAGCGAGGACGGCAAAGGCGTGCAAAACAGCTTCACCATGTGGCAGGCCATGCGGATTGCCGCGGAAAAAGATTTGCTTGTGATGAGCCATGCGGAGGATATGGAAATCAGTCCGTTTGACTATCGCCTTGCCGAAAACATCGAAACCATGCGCAATATTCTCTTGGCAGAAAGCACCGGCGCACGGCTGCATCTCTGTCATGTGTCGACCAAGGAGGCGCTTGCCGCCGCCGTTGCCGCCAAAAAACGCGGCGCGCACGTCACGTTTGAAGTGACGCCGCACCACATTTGGTTTGCCGACACACCCTACCGCGTCAACCCGCCCATCCGCGCCAAAGCGGACGTGGAGGCGCTCATTGCCGCCATGAAAAACGGCGAGGTGGACGCGATTGCCACCGACCATGCGCCGCATTCCGTGGAGGACAAGGCAAACGGCGCACCCGGCATGGTGGGGCTTGAAACGGCATTTTCCGTCTGCTACACAAAACTTTGCGTGCAAAATCATCTGCCGCTCGCGCTGCTCAGCAATATGCTCAGCAAAAATCCGGCACGCATTTTAGGGCTGCACAAGGGCGAAATTGCGCCCGGTTTTGACGGCGACATTGTTTTGGTGGACGAGGACGAAGTTTACACGGTGAACCCCGATGATTTTGCGGGCAAAAGCCATAATACGCCGTACACAGGCGATTTATTAACCGGTAAAGTGAAATATACGCTCAAAGCGGGCGCAATCACTTATTGCGATAAAAAAACGGAGGAAAAAACATGTTAAACGTAGACAAATTATACGACGCGGTTGCACAAAAAGGGCCTGTTTGCGTCGGGCTTGACACGGATTTTTCGTACATTCCCACAGAAAATGTCAACAAAGGCCAGTCGAAAGGCGAAAATATTTTTCGTTTTAACCGAGAGATTATCGAGGCGACAAAATCGGTGGCCGGCTGCTATAAAGTGCAGATTGCCTATTACGAAGCGCTCGGTTTAGACGGCCTG
Source organism: Ruthenibacterium sp. (assembly GCA_036643515.1). Taxonomy (GTDB): domain Bacteria; phylum Bacillota; class Clostridia; order Oscillospirales; family Ruminococcaceae; genus Ruthenibacterium. The sequence continues at coordinate 4,066 of JAVXRV010000064.1, read as the reverse complement.
CTCGCCTACAAAACCACGCTTGCCTACTTGCGCGAAAACGGCCTTATCGCCATTGCCGACATCAAGCGCGGCGACATTGCCAAAACGGCCGAACTGTATGCCAAAGCGCATTTTGAGGGCGATTTTGAGGCCGATTTCATCACCTTATCGCCGTATATGGGGCTCGATTCCATCTCGCCGTATGCGCCGTACATGAAAAACGGCAAAGGCGTGTTTGTGCTGTGCCGCACGTCCAATGCCGGCGCAAAAGATTTCGAATACGAAAAATGCGCGGACGGCCGCCATATTTATGACCTTGTCGGCGACAAATTGAACGCGCTCGGCAAAGAATATATCGGCGAGCACGGCTATTCGTCGCTTGGGCTTGTCATCGGCGGCACGCACATTGAAGAAGCAAAAGAAATCCGCGCCAAATATGCCGACAGCTTTTTCCTCATTCCGGGTTACGGCGCACAGGGCGGCAAAGCGGAGGACATCGCACAGTATCTCACACACGGAAACGGCGGCGTGGTCAACTCAAGCCGCGGCGTGCTGCTCGCCTACAAAAAGCAGGAAAACACCGGCTATGCCGAGGCCGCGTACAACGAATGTGTGCAGATGAAAGGGGCGATTGCAGATGCCTGCGGCAAACTTTAACGCCACCGTACTTGAAAATACGCCGCTTGGCGACTCGATTTTTTTGCTGCGCGCCGCCTACAATGCCATTGCGCCCGCGCCGTGTGCCGGCCAATTTTTCATGCTGCGCGCATGGAAAGCAGACGAAGCGCCGCTGCTGTCGCGCCCTATCAGCGTGCACGATTACGACGCAAAAAAAGGTGAAATCACTTTTTTATACGAACAGCGCGGTCTTGGCACCGAAAAAATCGCCGCGCTCAAAGCAGGAGATTTGTTGCAACTGACCGGCCCTGCCGGCAACGGCTTTCCGCTTGAAAAGTGCACCGGCAAGGTGGCGCTTGTCGGCGGCGGCATCGGCATTGCGCCGCTGTTTTTATTGGCGAAAGTGCTTGCGGAAAAAGGCGCGACAGTCGATTTTTACGCGGGCTTTCGTGATATTCCTTATAGAGCGGACGCGTTTGCCGCCGTGTGCAATTCGGTAAACATCGCGACAGACAGCGGCAAATCAGGACATAAGGGCTTTGTGACAGAATTGTTGATGCCCGAAAATTACGACGTAATTTGCACCTGCGGCCCTGAAATAATGATGCAAAAAGTGGCGAAGATGTGCCTGCAAAAAGGCACGGCCGTCTATGTGTCAAAAGAGGCGAAAATGGCGTGCGGCATCGGCGCGTGCCTCGGCTGTACCTGCAAAAGCAAACACGGCGGTGTGTCGGTTTGCAAAGACGGCCCCGTGTTTGAAGGAGGCGTATTTTATGCACTTGACTGAGGTGAACCTTTGCGGTAAAATCATGGCAAGTCCTGTCATTGCGGCAAGCGGCACGTTCGGTTTCGGCACGGAATATGCCGGCATCGCAGATATGAAAAAGCTTGGCGGCATTTCGGGCAAAGGCTTGACGCTGCACGTCAAAGCCGGCAACGAGGGCGAGCGGCTGTTTGAAACACCGGCCGGCCTCATCAATTCTATCGGGCTGCAAAATCCGGGCATTGCCCATTTTATCGAGCACGAATTGCCCGCCATGGCGGCGCTCGGCCCTGTGACGCTTGCCAACCTCGGCGGCGGCTGTATCGAAGATTACGAAACAGGCGCTGCAATGCTCGACGCCACCAATATTGACATCATCGAACTGAACATCAGTTGCCCGAATGTGAAAAGCGGCGGCATCGCATACGGCGTCAAAGCCGAAAGTGCGCGGGAAGTGGTGGCGCGGGTGCGCAAATGCACCACAAAACCGCTGATGGTCAAGCTCAGCCCCAACGCCGAAAACATTGTGGAAATGGCGCTTGCGTGCGAACAGGCGGGCGCAGACGCATTGAGCCTTGTCAACACGTTTCAGGCGATGGCGATTGATTTAAAAACGCGCCGCCCTGTGTTCAACAACGTGTTTGCCGGCCTTTCCGGTGCGGCCATTCGACCGATTGCCCTGCGCATGGTATATCAGGTGTGCGGCGCGGTTTCGGTGCCTGTGGTTGGCCTTGGCGGCATTGCCACGGCGCACGACGCGCTTGAATTTATCATGGCGGGTGCTGTGGCGGTGCAGGTGGGCACGGCCAATTTTGCAAACCCGCGCGCGTGCTGTGACATCACCGACGGCATCGCGGCATGGATGCGCGAAAACGGCGTTCAAAATCTGGCCGAAATTTGCGGATGTGCCAGACAAAAATAGAAACACGAACGAAAGGAAATACCATGGAAAATTTACAAATTTTAAAAGACTGCGAAGCATTTTTGGAGGGGCACTTTTTGCTCTCCTCCGGCCGACATTCCAATGCCTATTGCCAGATGGCAAAATTGCAACAATATCCCGACAAAACCGCTGCGGTGCTTGCGCCGGTGGCCGAAAAGCTGTCTAAAATGGACATCGACGTTGTGGTCGGTCCGGCCATGGGCGGCATTGTGTATGCGTATGAAATCGGGCGGCAAATTGGCAAACGTGCCATTTTCACCGAGCGTGTGGACAATGTGATGACACTGCGTCGCGGCTTTGAAATCCAAGAGGGCGAGCGCTGCCTCATCATGGAGGACGTGGTGACCACCGGCATCTCAAGCCTTGAAACCAAAAAGGTGATTGAGGAGCACGGCGGCGTGTGCATCGGCATTGCGTGCGTGGTGGATCGAAGCAAAGGCACAAGCCCGCTCGCGGTGATTGCCAGTGCGTTTGCACTCAATCTCGACACATTTACGCCCGAAGAATGCCCGCTGTGCAAAGCGGGCAAACTAGAGCTGGTGAAGCCGGGCTCCCGCAAAATGAAGGTTTAATCGCATAAAAAAAGCGCTCTCTTTGCAGAAAATAGTGCAAAAACAGGGGAAAAGTGAAAAAATTGTAAAAAAACGACTAATTTCACGGTTAATTTATAGAAAACCTCTTGCAACTTTGCGCATTCCGCTTTATAATTGGCGGCAGAGGGAGCAAATATGAAAGTGAGGATTTTACTATGACAAGATCGCAACTGATTGCTAAAGTGGCATCAGAAACCAAAACTCCTGCAGCACAGATTGAAAAAATTGCAGACGCTATTTTCGGCTCGATTATGGACACCCTTGCCAACGACGAAAAGGTTACCATTGCGGGCTTTGGCCGCTTTGAAATGCGGATGCGCAAAACAAAGGCTTACACCAACCCCAAAACAAAAGCTGTCAGCCAGCTTGCCCCGTCCAAAATTCCCGGCTTTAAAGCCAGTGGCATTTTGAAAACGAAAGTCGGCAAATAAAACTGAAAAAACAAACCGTACGGAAATGACCGTGCGGTTTATTTTTTTGCGTGCATGTGATATACTATAGATATGACAAAAAATGATAAAACACACAGGGAGTATCTACATGAATTACAGCGAACTGACAATGACGCCCGAGCTGCACAAGGCAGTGGAGCGCATGGGCTTTACCGAATTGACCGAGGTGCAGGAAAAGGCGATTCCTGTGATGCTTGCAGGGCGGGATATCATCGCAAAAGCGCCCACAGGCACAGGCAAAACCTGTGCGTTCGGCATTCCGCTGATTATGGGGTTAAACCAAGAGCTGAAAGCGCCGCAAGCCGTGGTGATGGCACCGACGCGCGAGCTTGCACAGCAAATTGCGGAGGATTTAAAAAGCCTTGCGCATTTTTATCCCGAGGTGCGCATTGTGACCGTTTACGGCGGCGCCAATATGCAAACGCAAATTGACCAGTTGCGCAAAGGTGCGCAGGTGGTGGTGGCAACGCCCGGCCGCTTGCAAGACCATATGAATCACCACACGGTGAATTTGTCGAAAGTGACGACCATTGTGCTCGACGAAGCGGACGAGATGCTCAACATGGGCTTTTACAAAGACGTGCGCAAAATTCTCGACAGCAAGCCTTCAGTGCTGGCGCTGAATATCCAGCGTGGTGATACCTCTCTCTATCTGTTGATGCAGTAATCTGTTCAGCCCCTGTTTCTATCTGGAAACAGGGGCTTTTACCTCCTTTCT
>JAVXRV010000063.1:0-10671 GCA_036643515.1 Ruthenibacterium sp. | reverse complement strand
ATCAATGATGCAAAGCTTTATTCTTTGCAAGCGCTGCTCAATCAATTGATGCGCAACATTGATATGCTTGCGCAAAACGCGGCCAGTATGGGGGTTACCTCTGCACAGCTCATTGCGTCAATGCCCAAAGAAGCAGCACGCATGGCCGTGGCGGCAATTATTGTATTGCCAATCGCCTGCGCATATCCGTTCTTCCAGAAATATTTTATTTCAGGCCTTACCGTAGGCGCGGTAAAGGGTTAATAGGGATTATACCGGAAAATCCGGTGTATGATAAAACTAAAAGGAGAAGAAACATGAAAAAAAGTACTCGTATTTTTGCATTGCTTTGCACATTCATCATGAGCCTCACAATGCTCAGCGGTTGTGCAGGCAAAGCGGCCTCCACACCCACAGCGGTATCCGGCAGCACAGCCGCTGCGGTCGACGAAAAAGATATGCCCACATTGATTTGGTGGAATATCGGAAAGCAGCCCGACGATCTCGAAGAAAGCATGGTGGAAATCAACAAATATATCGCAGAAAAAATTGGCGTGAAAGTGGATTTTCGCATGGCAAACTGGGGCGATTGGGACACCAAAATGAACACCATTCTCAACTCCGGTGAAGCGTTTGACATCATGTTTACCAACAACACAAAATATGTAAACCAAGTGGCGACCGGCGCATTTGCCGATATCACCGAGCTTGTGCAATCAGCAAGCCCCGAACTGTTCAGCTTTATTCCGGCCGACGTATGGGACGGCACAAAAATCGGCGGACGTATTTATTCTGTGCCGACTTACAAAGACTCATCCATTACCCAGTATTGGATGTTTGACGATCAATATGTACAAAAATACAAAATTGATACCGCCGCCATCAAAACACTGACAGACCTTGACAAGCCTTTCCGCGCCATGAAAGAGGGCGAGGGCGCAACCTTCTATCCGCTGCAATTGGCACAAGGCTCTCCGTTCAATGGCTTTTTCTATCAATATTATGACGGCTTGGCCGCAGGCCTTGAGCCGCTTGGCGTAAGTTTGAACGGGAAAGATCATAAAGTAGTGTGCACGCTGGAGCAGGAAGACATTCAGAACAACCTCAAACAGTTGCATACGTGGTATCAAGACGGTATCATCAATCCCGATGCGCCAACGTTGATTGAACAGGCAAAAAAACTGCCGTTCAACACAGCACAAGGCTATCCGGGGGCGGAGGCACAATGGCAGATTTTACAGGGCGTCGACAAATATGACACCTTTCAGGTTTTTGGCCCGATGTATATGACCGAAACCATTCAAGGCTCTTTGAACGCAATTTCCGCCAACTCAAAATACAAAGAAGAATCTTTGAAATTATTGCAACTTGTCAATACCGACCCGAAACTGCGCGATATGTTTGCATTTGGCCTTGAGGGCAAGCACTTTGAATATACCGGCGACAAAGTTGTGAAAAAACTGACCGATACATGGACGATTCCGATGTATTCTGTGGCAACATTCTTTACCATGTCAACGCTCAATGACGCACCGGCCGACCAATGGGAACAGGTTCGTCAGCTCAACGAAAAAGCGGAAAAATCGGTTTGCCTCGGTTTTGCGCTCGATGTTACCAATTTGCAAACAGAAATTGCGAATTGCAAGAGCACATGGGACAAATATCGCTTTGAAATGCTGACAGGCGCTTCTGATCCGGCAGTGGCAATTCCGGCCTGTGTCAAAGAGCTTAAATCAAGCGGACTTGACACCATTATGCAGGAAGCGCAAAAACAACTCGATGCCTATTACGCTTAGGTAATTTCGGCTTGTTGCACAATAAAACCCGAACTCTGCCGTTCGGGTTTTGTTGTGCAAAAATTTGTGTTGTTTGTGCTCTGTGAAAACGGTATAATGAGAGAAAACAGCCGTGAGGAATAAACGATGCAACAAGGTATTTTTCGATTTAAAATTTACAGACAAAAACTCATTGCCGCCATTGCGGTGGTGCTTGTGCTTAGTGTGCTGCTTTTCGCCAGCATTGCGGCATTTTTGATACAGGCATGGGCAAAAGAACAGCAGGAAGCCGCCGCGACTTCGTTTACCGAAATCGAGGAGAGCATTGGAGCGGCAAATCAGCTTGTCAACGATTATTTGATACGCTTGTATGCCAATCGCTCCTTAACGACGGATATGTTTAGTTTGCTGAGCAGCGATTCTGAACAAGAATATTTGGAAAAACGCAGGGAAAACAGCGAAAAAAGCAGTCAGTTAATTGCTTCTTTTCCGTCAGATGTGCGCGCGTTTTTGCTGAATCGCACGAATTACATCGCAGGAGTCAGCATCACAACACCGCAAACCGGCGCACTTTTATATCTCAATGCGCGCGGTGACTTGGAGATGCGCTTTCACACAAAAGACAGTCGTTTGCTGCAAAAAAATGAGATGAGCCAAAAGTTGGTGACGACACGTCTTTTATACGACCCCAATAAAATTACAACACGCGTAGGCGAATTGCATTTTTGGTTTGATCCGGACACATTGCTGCACGTGCAAAACACAGAGTTTCGCGGCACTGCGGTGGCGGCGTCGGGGCAAGTAATCTATCCCGTTTTTCATGTTCAAAACAATACGAAGGTATGGGCGCATACCGCGATGCAGCAGCCGTCTGATAGAGGCTCTTTTCGCGAGGGATTTTTGAATCGGGTTTATTATGGACGCTTGGCATCGTCGCAGGCGGATTTTCAAGTCATCTCAATGATAGACAGCAAGGCGCTGCGCCACATTCATGCGGGAACAATTTTATTTTTATGCATTGCGCTTGTGCTTGCAATGGCGGTGGTGTTGGCGTTTGTGATCACCAATATGTGGTTGGATGCGCGCTTTCTCAGCCGTATTTTAACAACCATCGGACAGGTGGAGCGCGGAAAATTTAAAACGGAGGCCGAATTGCCGCGCAAAACTCAAACGGAGCATGAAAACGAATACGGCCTTATTTCCGCAGCGCTTGATAATATGAGTGTTGTGCTCGGCAATTATATTCATACCGAATATCAGCTTAAATTAAAACAGCAGGAAGCCAAAATGCGCGCATTGCAAAATCAAATCAATCCGCATTTTTTATACAACACCCTAGAGGCGATTCGCACACAGGCATTGGTGGCACAGGATTTGCGGACGGCCGATGCCATTGCATTGCTCGGCGGCTTGTACAGAGATGTTGTGCGTGGCGAAAGAGTGCTTTCCGTGCAAAAAGAATTGGATTTACTTGAAACCTACTTAAAAATCATGCAATTGCGCTATCCGGATATTTTTTGTTATCAATTTGAAATTGAGCCTGAAATTTTGCAAATGCAAACTGTGAAATTTTGGATGCAGCCGTTGGCTGAAAACTTTTTCGCACATGGATTTGATCGCACCAGCGAATATAATTTACTGCTCGTCATCGGCAGCATTCGGAACGGATGTGTTTGCATTGATTTTGTGGACAACGGAAAGGGCGTTGAACCGCAAAAATTGGCACAAATTAACGCTTCCATCATGGGAACAGGCGAAGAAACCGGTTTTAGCATCGGTTTGCGCAATGTTTATTCGCGGCTTGCGTTTTTTTATGGCGAAAATTTTTCCATGCAGATACAAAACAATCCGGAGGGCGGTGCCTGTATCGCCATACAGTTTCCGAAAAAGGAGGAATCATCAGAATGTATCAGCTTTTAATTGTAGACGACGAGCCAAATGTAATCGAGGGCATGAAACGCATTTTGCAGTGGAGCGACTATGGATTCCACAGCATTGAAACCGCTTCCACCTGCGATGAAGCGCGTGCGCGTGCGGTGCAGTGTAAGCCGGACATCGCCTTGATTGATGTGCGTATTGATGATGAATTTGGCTATGATTTGATTCGTCAACTCAAAGAAATCGGGCTTGAAACCACCTTTGTGATGGTGAGCGGCTACGGCGAATTTAAATATGCGTGCGAGGCCATGCGCAGCGGTGCATATGATTATCTTTTAAAGCCGGTTCGCGCTGAAAAATTACAGAAATGCATTGAAAAAATTATCGTGGAAAAATTGGGCGGACAAATTCAATCCCATGAAAAAACGTTGTGGAACGATCCTGTTTTGAATTTGCAATACGAACAATTCCCGCCACTGATTGGCAAAATATTGATGATGGTACGCGCAGAATATGCGCAGAATATCACACTTAAGTCCATTGCGGATCGTTTTCGCATGAACGCGACCTATCTCGGCCAAATTTTTATCAAAGAAACGCGACTCAAATTTTCGGAGTACTTAATGCTGTATCGGCTCATGATTGCCCGCGACCGCATTTTGTTCAGCGACGACAAAATCGCGTCCATCGCCGTGGAAGTCGGCTACTCGAATCTCAATTATTTTTATACAAATTTTCACAATTATTTTAATATGACACCGTCAGAAATGCGTGCAAACCGCTGACGGTTTGAGGAGAATGAATATGGCTCATATCATAGGCAGCGCACTGCCATCGATTCCATGGCAGGAAAAACCGGAAAATAGCCGTGAACCCATGTGGCGCTACACTGAAAATCCAATCATCAAACGTGATGCCACCGCAAATTCCAACAGCATTTTCAACAGTGCCGTTGTGCCGTTTGCAGACGGCTTTGCCGGTGTGTTTCGCTGTGACAGCCGCTCGGTCAGCATGGATATTTTCACAGGCTTCAGCAAAGATGGCATTCATTGGAATATCAGCGACACCCCGCTCACTTTTGAGGGCGAGCCCACAGTGACGGCACGCGAATATCGCTATGACCCGCGCGTGTGCAAAATTGACGACAAATATTATGTGACATGGTGCAATGGCGCACATGGCCCCACCATCGGCATTGCGTGGACAACGGATTTTAAAACCTTTCATCAAGGCGAAAATGCCTTTTTGCCATATAATCGCAACGGTGTGTTATTTCCACGCAAAATCAACGGCAATTATATGATGCTTTCGCGCCCGTCGGATACCGGCCACACGCCGTTTGGCGATATTTTTGTCAGCCAAAGTCCGGATTTGACTTATTGGGGAAAACATCGTTGGGTGATGGGCACTGTCGATGGTGATGCCTCAGCATGGCAGAGCAAAAAAATCGGGCCGGGTGCAGTTCCCATCGAAACAGATGAGGGATGGCTTTTGATTTATCACGGTGTGATTAACACCTGCAACGGATTTGTGTATCGCATCGGCACGGCGCTGCTCGATTTGGACAGACCGTGGATTGTAAAAGCGCGCTGCCGCAATTACATTCTTGCGCCGCAGGAGTTGTATGAGTGTGTGGGCGATGTGCCGAATGTCACCTTTCCGTGCGCGGCATTAACCGATGCAGCCACAGGGCGCATTGCCGTCTATTACGGCTGCGCGGATACCGTGACAGGCCTTGCTTTTACCACCGTGGACGAACTGATTTCATACATGAAAAAATATCCGCTTGCAACAAGCGAAACTTGAGGATGAAACAATGATATTTGCAAAAGAACGTGTAGAAGTAATTGCTGCACAATTGAAAAAATTTTCCGTGGCACAATCTGTGCCGCTGTGCACATGGCAGGTGAAAGAGGGATTTTGGCTGACACCGGCAGAGGCGGATGCGGATGCACTTGCGTGGAGCACATTTGATTCCGCCACGATGCACTGGTATGGCCCTGACCGTCACTATTGGTTTCGCACAAACTTCACCGTGCCAAAAACATTTGAGGCAAAGCCGCTTTGGCTGTTGCTGCGCACACAGATTGAAGAATGGGATGATGCCAAAAATCCGCAGTTTTTGGTATTTGTAAACAATGTGCTGATACAGGGTGCCGACATGAATCACCGCGACATTCGCCTTGCGGAACAGGCGAAAGCAGGGGATGTATACACCATTGATTTGCAGGCATATTCCGGTATTTTGCACCCCGAATTTCGACTGATGGGCGATATGGTGGAAATTGTACCGTCCGTGGAGGGACTTTATTACGACATTTTAGTTCCGCTTGAAGCCTTGCCGCGCATGAAAGCCGACGATAAACCGGCAATTGATATTTTAAAAGTGCTCAATGACGCGATTAATCTGCTCGATTTGCGCGATGTGCCGTCGACGGATTTTTACAGCTCGGTAGACGCGGCGCGCGCCTATCTGCAAAAAGCGCTGTATGAAGATCTTGCCGGATACGGTGATGTCATTGCCACCTGTATCGGACATACCCATATTGACGTAGCGTGGTGGTGGACGGTTGCGCAAACGCGCGAAAAAGTCGTGCGCAGTTTTGCCACGGTGCTGGAATTGATGCGCCAATATCCGGATTATAAATTCATGTCCAGCCAGCCGGTACTCTATACTTTTTTGAAAGAACGCTATCCCGATTTGTACGCGCAAATAAAGGAGCGCATCAAAGAGGGCAGATGGGAAGCCGAGGGCGGTATGTGGCTTGAAGCCGACTGCAATCTCACGAGCGGTGAAAGCCTCGTGCGTCAGTTTTTGTACGGGAAACGCTTTTTCAAGGAAGAATTTGGTGTGGACAACCGCGTGCTGTGGCTGCCCGATGTATTCGGCTATTCCGGCGCGTTGCCGCAAATTATGAAACAATGTGGCATTGATTATTTCATGACGACAAAACTGTCGTGGAATCAGTTTAACAAAGTACCGAACGACACCATGATGTGGGAAGGCATTGACGGAAGCCGCGTGCTAACTCATTTTATTTCAACATTGGGTGTTGGACAAAGTGTAGAGCGCTTTTTCACCACCTACAATGGCCTTTTGCATCCCGATGCTATCATGGGCGGTTGGGAGCGTTATCAAAATAAAGAACTGAACAATGATATTCTCATTTCTTACGGTTACGGAGATGGCGGTGGCGGCCCCACACGCGAAATGCTTGAAACCGGCATGCGCATGGAAAAAGGAATCAAAGGGGTGCCCAAGGTGCGTCAGGCCGGCAGTTTGCAATATTTCACCGAGCTTGAAGCGCGCGTTAAGGATGACCGCCGACTGCCGCTGTGGACGGGTGAATTTTATTTCGAATACCATCGCGGCACTTATACATCGATGGCACGCAACAAACGAGGCAATCGCAAAAGCGAGTTGGCACTGATGGATGTGGAGTTGCTCAGCGTGCTTGCGAGTGAAAAGGGTGTTGCATATCCGGCAGAAGCACTTGAGAAACTTTGGAAAATGGTGCTGCTCAATCAGTTCCATGACATTTTGCCGGGTTCGTCCATTCATGAAGTGTACGATGTCACCAAGGTCGAATATGAGCAGATTGCCAATGAATGCGCGATACTGCGCAAAAAATGTACAGATGCGCTCATCAGCGGTGCAGATGTCACAGTTTTGAATACACTGGGCTTTGCGCATGGCGGCGTTGCGGTTTTGCCGCAGGACGTTTTGGCATTGTCGACAGCCGATGGCACGGTGCTGCCCGCGCAGAATGTGAACGGTGAAAGCTGGGCGCTACTGCCGAAAATTCCGTCCAAAGGCTTTGCCTCATTTGCAGCAGCACAGCCGCAAGCACAGCCATCGGTTTTTCAAATCGACCCAAAAGACGGTGGATATGCAGTCGAAACACCCTATTGCAGCGTCATCATTGACGCAAATGGACTGTTTACGAGCTTGTTTGACAAACAAAATCACCGTGAAGTGCTGCAAAAAGGCAAATGCGGCAATCAATTGCGCGTCTACGAAGATAAGCCTATTTATTACGATAACTGGGATATTGATGTTTTCTATACGGAAAAGTTCTGGGATGTCAACGAAGTTGACACCATGGAATGGACGGCAAACGGCCCGATTTTGGCAGAATTGACCATCAAACGCAGTTTTGCGCATTCGAAAATTTGCCAAAAAATTCGTTTTTACAGCAATACACAGCGCATTGATTTTGACACATGGGTGGACTGGCACGAGCATCAGCATTTGTTGAAGGTGTTGTTTCCGGTAGATATTCATACGGACGAAGCAACATTTGATGTGCAGTTTGGCAACGTAACGCGTAAAACACACAGAAACACCAGTTGGGATCAAGCACGCTTTGAAAGCTGTGCACACAAGTGGGTGGATGTGTCAGAGGGCGGGTATGGCGTCAGCTTACTGAATGATTGTAAATACGGACATTCTGTTCACGAAAACGAAATCGGTTTGACGCTGATTAAATCCGGCATTGAGCCGAATGCGACAACCGATGAGGAGGAGCATGTGTTTACCTATGCGCTTTTGCCGCATGCGGGCACATGGAAAGAAGCGACCACCCAGTGGGAAGCGGCACAGCTTAACACACCGCTGTGTGCGGTGATGGGTGGCACGGCGGGCGAAACCTTCTCTTTCGCCTCGGTGAATGCAGACAATCTTGTGCTTGACACTGTGAAGCGCGCAGAAGATGGAAGCGGTGTCGTTTTGCGCATACATGAAAGTCGGAATATGCGCACCGCAGGTGTGCTGACGCTCCATCAAACACCGGTGCACGCGACAGCCTGCAATTTATTGGAACAACCGCAAGAAGCACTGCATATCGAGAAAAACAGCGTGCATTTCACCATCAAGCCATATGAAATCAAAACAATTTCAGTGCGATTTTAGGAGAAGATGATGCGAGTTTTATTGTTTGATATTGATACTTTGCGCAGTGACCATCTCGGCTGCTATGGTTATGGACGCAACACCTCGCCGACCATGGATGCCGTAGCAGGCGAAGGCGTGCGGTTTACGGATTATTACTGCCCGAACGCACCGTGTTTGCCGGCGCGCGCATCGCTCGTTACAGGCCAATACGGAATCCACAACGGTGTGCTCGGGCACGGCGGAACGGCGGCCGATTTGCGTTTGCAGGGCGCGACGCGCAGTTTTACGGATGATTGCTCTGAAAATGGGCTTTTTATGCAGTTTCGCCGCGCGGGGATGCACACAGTTTCGTTTTCTTCGTTTGCGGAACGACACGCCGCTTGGTGGTTCAATGCCGGTTTCAATGAGTGTTATAATGTGGGAAAACGCGGTGGAGAATCTGCTGAAATGATTACACCACAGGTGCTTGACTGGCTTTCCCGCAATGGGGAACAAGACAACTGGATGTTGCATGTGCATTATTGGGATCCGCATACGCCGTATCGAACACCGGCCGATTATGAGAGCTGTTTCACACAGCAACCGCTGTCGGATGATTGGATTGATGATGCTGTGTTTGCGCAACACCAACTGCAAATCGGTCCGCATGGTGTGCATGAAATCAATATGTGGAATGATGATACCTTTGCGCAGTGGCCAAAGCATCCGGGCAAGCTTGAAACACGCGCGGACGCAAAACATTTTATGGATTTGTACGATGACGGTGTGCGTTTCACAGATGATAATATCGCGCAAATTTTAGCGCTGCTCAAACAAAAAAATCTGTATAACGATGACCTTGCCATCCTTATTACATCCGACCATGGTGAAGATTTGGGCGAGCTTGGTCTTTATGGAGAACATGGGCTTGCCGATGAGCCGGTGTGCCATATTCCCATGATTATCAAATGGCCGGGCGCACAAAAAGGCGCTGTGGCAAGCGGCTTTTATGACAATGTTGACTTGCTGCCCACAGTGCAGGAACTGTTGCAAGTCAAACCGACCGGCGGCCAATACCATTTGGATGGTATTTCTTATGCAAAGACACTCCTGACAGGCGAAAGCTGTGCACGCAGGTATTCCGTGCTGACGCAGTGTGCTCATGTGTGTCAGCGCAGCGTGCGGTTTGACCATTACATTTATATACGCACCATTCACGGCGGATATCACTTGTTTCCGCGCGAAATGCTTTTTGACATTGTGAACGACCCGCACGAACAGCATAATCTCGCAGACAAATTTCCGGCGCTTTGTGCCAAAGGGGCAAAAATAATTCTCGACTGGACCGAGGATATGCTCAAAACATCACAAAGTGACACAGACCCCTTATGGACGGTGATGCGCGAAGGCGGGCCGGAGCATTGCCGCGGCCATTTGCAAAGTTACATGGAACGCATTGCGGGTACGCCGCGTGCATATGGAATCCCCCTTTTGAAACAGCAGTATCCGAACGAGTAGAAATGCACAAGAAAACGGTGCTGCATCGAAGCTGCCGGCTTATAGAATTGACTGTAAGTGCGGCAGCTCTTGTTTTGTTTCGCGCGGATGCTTTTTCTTATTTTATAAATCATTGAGAGGCCTTTATGAATTTTAAAATGCAAAGTAAAACACAGCAGCCACCCACACAGGCACAGCTCAAAAAAAGTCGGCAGGTGCTGATTGCAGAAGGCGCGGTGGCGTCAATCATTACCTCGCTTGCTACGGGCAATTTTTTGGCAGGATATTTAAGTTATCTCGGGGCATCTGTTTCGTTTTGTGCACTGGTGGGCACATTGCCGCAGTTTGGCTGTGTTTTGCAGCTTGCCTCTCCGTTTTTGTTTGAGCGGATGCAGTATCGCAAAACCGCTATTTGGATTTTATGCGCGTTTTTTCGATTTTCGCTTGGTCTTTCTATTATGGCACCCGTTTTGTTTCATGGGAAAACAGGCCAGCTTTCCTTTGTGTTTGTGCTTTATTTTTTCGCGTTTGCAGCGGCGGGTTTTGTCACACCCGGTTTACAGCAGTTGATGCTGGATTTATCTCCCTACGAAAACCGTGGCTCTTTTTTTGCGCGCAAAGATATTGTGGCGGCATGTATCAACAGCGTGGTGGTTTTGCTGATGGGAA
>JAVXRV010000062.1:0-10746 GCA_036643515.1 Ruthenibacterium sp. | reverse complement strand
GTGCACCGGGCTGAGCGTATAGCTGATACAGCCCTGTACGTGAGATTTTTCTTTCACGGCTGCTTTGATGGCCGTTTCAAGGTTGCGCGGGTCATTGAGCGCGTCGAAAATACGCATGATATCAATGCCGTTGGCAACGCTCTTTTGCACAAAATATTCCACAGCATCGTCCGCATAGTGACGATAACCGAGCATATTCTGGCCGCGGAACAACATTTGCAGTTTGGTATTGGGCATTTCTTTGCGCAAAATGCGCAGACGATCCCACGGGTCTTCATCGAGGAAACGAATGCAGGCGTCAAATGTGGCGCCGCCCCAACACTCGGAAGAATAATAGCCAACTTCATCGATGGCTCCGAGAATCGGACGCATTTCATCCATTGTCATACGTGTGGCAATCAAAGATTGATGCGCGTCACGCAGGACAAGCTCAGTAATTTTTACGGGATTTTTGGCCAAATTGATTCACCTCATTCTTAGTTTAAGGAAACAAGCACATCGCCCACATTGACAACGTCGCCTTTGGCGCAGTTGACCGACGCCACGGTGCCGTCTTGCGGGGCAAGAATTTCGTTTTCCATTTTCATTGCTTCGAGAATGCAAAGGATATCGCCGGATTTCACCGCGTCGCCGTTTTTCACTTTGACATCGAGAATATTGCCGGGCATCGGCGCAGAAACGGCAACAGAACCGGCGGAAGCAGGTGCTGCAGCAGGCGCGGGTGCGGCGGCGACAGGAGCGGCGGCAACAGGTGCGGGCGCAGCTGCGGCAACAGGTGCAGATGCCACAGGCGCGGCGCCGGCGGCGGTTTCTTCTACGGACACGTTATATGCGGCGCCATTGACAGTAATATTGAAAAATTTCATGGATTTTTTCCTCCTAATATAAATGAAATAAAATTACAAGGACATATTGCCATGCTTTTTCGGCAAGCGCTGTGTGCGTTTGGTGGAAAGCATGTCAAGCGCCGCAACAACCGTTGCTTGCACTGCGGCGGCGTCCACTGCAAAATCAGCCACGCCGGCCTCAAGTGCCGCCTCGGCACTGCAAAGTTCTTTTTCATATGCCGCGGCAAGTTTTGCGGTGTCTGCCGCAATGTTATTGCCTTTGCTGATGTCATCTTGATACAAAACAGTCACGGCCGCTTTCGGGTCAAGCGGTGCAATCACACAGCCATTGACGGCAATCGTGATGTCTGCGTTGGCAAGTGCCGTATACGCTGTGCCGACGGCTTTGCCGGTGATAACTGCAATTTTCGCGGTGGTGGCGTCGGCATAAGTGCCGGCAAGACGTGCCGCTTCGCGCAGGCCGCCTGTGACATCCTCCGTGTTGCTGGGCATAAAGCCGTCTGTGTTGAGGATGGTGATGACCGGAATGCTGAACGCGTCACAAAAACGCACAAAACGTGCAGCTTTTGATACGGCATTGTGGCACAAAATTTCATTTGCGCCCGCAGTGGCAACCACACCGACCACATTGCCGCCGACGGTGGCAAGTGCTGTGTATACTTTTTTGCCGTAGCCCGCATACAGTTCCATGGCGCTGTTTGCGTCTACAATGCTGTTTGTGGCTTCAATCGGGCAATATTTTGCAGGATTGTAAGACGTTGTCGGCGCGGCGGCTTCAAACACAGCCGGACCTGACAGATTGTTCGACGGCAAAATGCCAATCAACTCGGCGGCTTTTTTAGCAGCTTCGGCGGCAGTATTGACCACCAATGTTGCCACGCCTGCTTTTGCGGCATAGTCTGCACTGCCCGCATCGGCGACCTTGTCCCCTTTTGCGGCGGAGGTGAACGGTGCCGTAAGGAACAATTCGCCCTCTTTGCTCATGATGCAGATGTCTGCACCGGCGGCAGCAAGCGCAGCACCTGCGCCGCAAACACCGGTAACTACCGCAATTTGGGGCACAACGCCCGACAGACGTGACACGGCGGCGGCCATGTTGGCACTCGCGGAAAGAGCGTCAAGCCCCTCCTCCAGTTTTGCGCCGACGGAATTGTAGAAAGTGACGACCGGATTGCCGGTTTTCGCCGCCATCTTCATCACTTTTACTGCTTTTTGGGTGTCTTTTGCGGCAAGCGCCGCACCGTTTTGGCAAATTGCGTAAACGGGCTCGCCGTTTGCACTGCCGAAAGCCGCCGTCACTGCACCTTGTGCGTCTGCATAAAGTGTGGTGTAAGCGCCCTCATCGAAAAATTGAGCAAGTACTTCTTTGCCTGATGTCGCGATACTCATTAACAGCCCTCCTGCTTTTTGAAAAATTCAAATTAAATTCATTATACTATTTTGTCAAACAATTCACAAGCTTATTTGTCATAAAAGGTGGATTTTATTTGCACTGGTGGAAGATTTTTTCATTTGGAATGGGGTTTGTGTCGTTTTTGCAAAAAATATTGCGCCATTTACACAGTTTTTCATCCGATTCGTTGACACAAAAAGATTTTGCGCCCGCATTTTCACCTGCGCCGACACACGCGCGCACCGCGCCGTCAATCACAGCCGTGTCACATACGCCACAATCGAGCACATGGGTGACATCGTTTTCTAACTTGTATAAAATATGTCCGAGATAACGAGGGCCGTCCATGATGACATAGCCGTCGATTTCGCCCGAAAACCGGTTTGCGTTCAGCTCTGCAAGCACGGCGTCTTCGCGAATTGGCCGCATCACAATCATGCTTTTTTCCCTCCATTGCCGCGTTCACCGCGCCGCACCGCACCTTTTGCGGCACGCACACCGTGAAAACGCTTTTTCTGCGCGGCGTTGATTTCAGTATTTTTTGCAATTTCGCTTGTCACCTTGCCACGGCTTGCCGCCGTGCGCAATGCAATCACTTCCGACGGTGTGAGCTCGCGATACTGCCCCGGCTGCAACATGCCAAGTTTTAACGCGCCAAGCGCCGTGCGGCGCAAACGAATGACATCAAGGTTGACCGCTTCGCACATGCGGCGAATTTGGCGGTTCTGCCCTTCTTTGATGGTCATTTCAAGCACCGTGCGCGACGGCTCGTCCTGCACCACATGAATCACAGACGGCTGTGTTTTCACGCCATCATCAAGCACAACGCCATCCGTCAGCGCAATAATTTGTTCTTCTGTCGCATGCGGACGCACGGTGACGCGGTATAATTTCGACACACCATGGCTCGGATGGGTGAGCAAATTGGCAAATTCGCCGTCGTTCGTGAAAAGCAAGAGGCCCTCGCTATCTTTGTCGAGCCGGCCGACAGGATACACACGCCCCGGCACGTCTTTCATGAGTTCCATCACCGTTTTACGGCCGCGTTCGTCACTGGTTGTCGTGATGAATCCGCGTGGTTTATGCAAGACATAATATACTTTTTCGGTTTTGCGTGTGATGCGAATGGCATTGCCATCCACGGTCAATAAATCTTTGGCGATGTCCATTTTGTCACCGACAGTGACGGGACGGCCATTGATTTTTACGCGTCCCTCCGCGATAATTTGTTCTGCGGCACGGCGGGAACAAAGTCCTTGTTCTGCAAGTACCTTTTGAATTCTGGTGTCACGCATGTGAGGCTCCTTTTCTTCTAGGCAATACTGCCTTTGCATGGAAAAAGGCGGACAGCGATTGTCCGCCCCGATTGTGATTTGCTTTTAAATGTCCACGTCAAGCATTTCGTCGGCGGGCGCTTGTTTGGGCTGTTTTTTCTGAAACAGGCCGGTAATTTTGTCTACCATTTCGGGCATAAGGCCGATGGCACGGTCCACAGGGTGTGACGTATCCGCGAGCTGAATCATGCGCACGTTTCCGTCTTTGACCACGAGAAATGCCACAGGCGAAACAGATACGCCCGCGCCGCCGCCGCCGCCGAATAAATCTTTGGTGGTTTTGCTCGGGAAATCCGAACCGCCGGACGCAAAGCCGTATGAAATGCGGGAAATCGGCAAAATTAACGTGCCGTCATCCGTATGGATAGGGTCACCGATAATTGTATTGGCATCCACCATACTTTTGATTTTTTCAAGCGTGACATTCATCAGTCCTTGAATGGGATGTTCGTTCATACCAAAACCTCCATGCGCTTTGCGCAAAAAAATAGTGATGAAAAACCTCTCTGAGCATGGAGGTTTTTCGGCATGTGCCGCGGCTCGCACGACAGTGGCGAGCGGCACGACGAATTGGAATTAGGTCTGTGCGATTTTTCTCGCACTACAATACTTTTTCGCTCTTTAAGCGTTTGAATACATAAAATGCCGCTGATACCATTATAAACGGAGTGGCACCTATTTTACAATAGAAAGATTGCTGATTTGCAGATTCATTTTTATAATCCGCAAAAATATCGACCTTTTTAAAGTGCAAATGCAAAAAATTCTGCAAAACGCCGCAAATTCCGCCAAGATACGCCTGCGTTTGCCCGTAGGCAATGGCCGTGTCTGCGGCATCCCCGTCATAAACCGGAAAAAAAATCGTGATATCGCTGATGTTCATACCGCGTAGCAAAAGTTTGATGCCGCCGCCGGCCGCTGCGATGATTTTTGAAATTTTATCAAGCGAAATAGAGGTTTCTTTGGGCACTTCTTGCGGTGGCGCTGCTTGTGCGGGCTGCGGCTTTTCTTTTTTGGGCGGTTTTTCTTTTTTCGGTTTGCGCGGATAGAGCGTAAACGTCAAAAACAGGATGCGCAGTTTTGCGTCAAACGCACTGTTTTGATATTGCAGCAACACCGACACCGGCAACACAAAAAACAACACCGCCAAAATGCCAAGAACCGCCACAATCCAAAGCAGAACCACAAAAACAGTATGCATTTATTCGTCCTCCGGCTGCGTGAGCGACACCAGTTCAGCCGGCTCTGCAAACTCAACAACAACATCTTCGTCCGCGCCGGAGGATTGCTGCACAGCCGTATTTTCGAGCGCGTAATCATCGTCGTGCAGCGGCGGCAAATCCGTCAAAGACGCAAGCCCGAACGTGCGCAAAAACACATCGGTGGTTTGAAACGAAATCGGATGTCCCGGCAATTCCAAACGGCCGGCTTCTTCCACAAGGCCTTTGACAAGCAGTGTTTGCACGGTGGACGAAGAATCTACACCGCGTACTTGCTCAATAAAAGACCGCGACACCGGCTGATTATAGGCGATGATGGCAAGCACTTCAAGCGCCGCCGGCGAGAGCGGCGTGTTGCGGCGGGTGTCAAGCGCCTTTTTGATGAAATCGCCATATTCACTTTTGGTAGAAAGCTGCCAACGGTCTTCCATCGACAGCAGCATGAGACCACGGTCGCGCTCGGCCATATCATCGCGCAATGAAAGCAACAGCCGCTCCACCACCGGCACTTCAATTTCAAGCACCGCGGCAAGTTTTTCCGCGCTGACCGGCTCGGCATACGCAAACAGCATTGCCTCAATGGCCGCTTTATATTGCTTTAAATCCATTTTCATTCCCCACTTTATACACGTTTTGCTTTTCGCTCATTGATGGTGAGGCCGGCATCGCTGCCAATCGTCACACGTCCGGCACGCACAAGCTCTAAAATTGCCAAAAAGGTGGCGACCGTCTGGCTGCGACCATCTTGTCTGTGAAACAGTTCGCGCAATTGTTTGATTTTGCCCGTCATCAAGCCGTGCAGTACACGAATGACGCGTGAGCCGACCGATACAAACGGTGCCTGCGTGATGGTTTCAAACTGTTCCTGTCGCGGCTGACGCTTGCGCAGGCTGCGCCCTTGCAACGCATTGTAAGCCTCCTCAAGCACATACACGTCATGGTGCAAACGATACGTTTCGTCCGGTGTAATGTCCGCCGGCGCGCGCACCACCGTGTAGATGCCCTCCGCGAGCGTGCGCAACTTTCCGGCAACCTCTTTGCACATGCTATATTCAATCAGCATGCCGGTCAGCTCGGCTCGCATGCGCTCCGCTTCCTCGCTTTTTGGCAGCAGCAAAAATGATTTCATTTGCACAAGCCTTGCCGCCATCTCAATAAATTCGCTTGCGCTCTCCATGGAATTTTCATCCGCCGCATGTACAAGCGCCACATACTGGTCAATCAGCGACACAATTTCAATGTCGTACAAATTCATTTTGTTTTTGGAAATTAAATAGAGAAGCACATCCAGCGGTCCCTCGAAATCTTCCAGTTGAAAAGTCATAAATTATATTCCCGCATTTTCTTTTGTCTTTATAAGATGTGTAAAAACACTTCGATGTAGCCTGTGCAAAACAGTAAAATATTCCACGCGCCGTTCATCAAAAACGATAACGGTTTGTCAAGAAAGCCAAGCCACAGCACCGCAAACAGACCAAACATGATATAGCGCTCATAGCGCATGATGCCAAAATAATATTTTTCAGGCAAAAAGAGACTGAAAATACGCGAACCGTCAAGCGGCGGCACAGGCAGCAGGTTGAACACCGCAAGCGTGATGTTGATGCTCACCATTGCGCCAAGCACAGTGGCGATGAAATTCCACACCGGATTTTGCGGCGCAAGATAAAAGGTCAATTTATAAAACACCATGCAGAAATACGCAAAAATCAAATTCGACGCAGGCCCCGCCGCCGCCGAAAGTGCCATGTCACGTTTCGGGTGTCGAAAGCGATTGACACCGATGGGAACCGGTTTTGCCCAACCGAAGCCGACAAAAATCATGCACAGTGCGCCGAGCAAATCAAAATGGTGTAGCGGATTGAGCGATAAACGGCCGTAAAGCTTCGCGGTGGGGTCGCCAAGTTTGTCCGACGCCCACGCATGTGCCGCCTCATGCACCGGAATCGCCGTCAGCATGGCAATCGCGCGCGCAAGATAAGTTGCCGCCAAATTCCAGTTCATATGTCGCCTCCATTTCAAAAGATAGATTATTGTACCATAAATAGCAGAAAATTTCAATCAAAGCATAAATTTTGCAACTATTTAAGAACTTTTTTCAAAATAGCTTGATTTTTATGCAAATGTTTGATATTATATTCTAGCGACTTGAAAAGAGGAGGTGCAGTAAATGGCTAAATGTGATTGCTGCGGAAAAGGCTTATCTTTTGGAATAAAGGTATCCCATTCGCATAAACGTTCTAACAGAACTTGGAAACCTAACGTAAAAAGAGTGAAAGCTGTAGTAAATGGTTCACCCCGTTATATCTACGCCTGCACCCGCTGTATGCGTTCGGGCAAAATTACCCGCGCTGTTTAAGTTAATTTAAATTAAACAACAAAAAATCCCGCTTACAATCGTAAGCGGGATTTTTGTTTGGCATTGCAAAAAGGCGGCAGTTTCCTGCCGCCTTCTCTTATTTTTCTTTCTTTTGACCAAATTTATATTCTGTGCCGGCGGCAATGCGTTTGATGTTTGAGCGGTGCATCCACAGCACAAGGCCGCCAATCACCACCGCGCAACAGGTTGTCAACACAACGTCATGTCCCGCATGATTGAAATACAAAAACGTCACAATCGGATACGCAATCGCCGCACAGACACTGGCAAGCGACACCATTTTGCTGCACGCAAACACCACCAGAAACAAAACAAGCAGTGGCAAAACCAAAATAGGCTCAATGGCCACAATCGTGCCCGTTGCCACGGACACCGCTTTTCCACCTTTGAACTCAAAGTAAAGCGGATAAATATGTCCAATCACCGCGAAAAATGCCGCCAAATAAGCGCCGTAAATTGGGTTGACCGTGGTGAAGGTGGCAAAAATCGCTTTGGCGAGCAACACCGCCACCACACCTTTGCCGATATCGCCCACAATCGTGAGCACCGCGGCATTTTTGCCGAAAGTGCGCAGCACATTTGTCATACCGGCGTTGCCGGAACCGAACGTGCGAATATCTTTGTGATAAAGCCATTTCGTCACGATGATGGCAAAGCTCAGCGAGCCGATGAGATAGCCGCAAGCCGCGCTGGCAAGGCCGCAAAGGATTATTGAAATCATGGCCTACTCCCCCCTGTTGTTATACTTTTTCATCACGTTCACGAATCAGCATGCGCACCGGCGTGCCCTCAAGGCCGAACGTTTCACGAATTTGATTTTCAAGATAGCGTCGATAGGAAAAATGAAACAGCTCCCGCGAGTTGCTAAAGCACACAAAGGTCGGCGGACGCGTGGCAATTTGCGTCATATAGTAAATTTTCAGACGTTTGCCCTTGTCGCTCGGCGGCTGCACACGCGCAACGGCGCGCGCGAGCAAATCGTTGAGCATACCGGTTGTCACACGCATGGCATTTTGCTCATCGACATATTTTATCAGTTCATATAACCGTTCCACGCGCTGCCCTGTTTTGGCCGAAATGAAAACAATCGGCGCATATGACATAAAGCCAAAATCATTTGCAAGCTTTTTGCGTTCCATCTCCATCGTTTTATCGTCTTTTTCCACGGCATCCCATTTGTTGACGGCAATGATGCAGGCTTTTCCCTGCTCATGCGCAAAGCCGGCCACTTTGGAATCCTGCTCGGTAAAACCGGCGGTGGCATCAATCATAATCACGCAGACGCGTGCACGCTCTACGGCCGCGAGGCTGCGCAGCACGCTGTAACGCTCTACGCCGTCGTCCACCTTGCCACGTCGGCGCATGCCGGCTGTGTCAATGAACGTAAATTGGCCGAATTTATTGTTGACATCGCTGTCCACAGCATCGCGCGTTGTGCCGGCAACATCGGCGACAATCATGCGATTTTCGCCCAAAATATAGTTGATGAGGCTGCTTTTTCCCACATTCGGGCGGCCGATCACGGCAACGGGAATGCGATCCGTTTCTTCCTCATCTTCATCTTCTTTTGGCAAAACCGCGCAGACGGCTTCAAGCAAATCGCCGGTGCCGTGCCCATGCACCGAAGAAACCGGATACGGTTCACCGAGGCCGAGCGTATAAAAATCGTAAAGTTCGAGCGGCGGATTGCCGAGCGTATCCACTTTGTTGACGGCGAGGAAAATCGGTTTGCCGCTGCGCATCAGCAGCGTGGCGATGTCTGCGTCTTGCGCGGTGACACCGGTGCGGATATCCGTCACAAAAATGATGGCGTTTGCGGTGTCGATGGCAAGCTGTGCCTGCTGACGCATATGCAACAAAAGGCCGTCGTCCACCTTCGGCTCAATGCCGCCGGTGTCAATCAGCATAAAATGATGTCCCTGCCACTCGCAGTTGCCATACAGTCTGTCACGCGTGACGCCCGGCGTGTCCTCGACAATCGCCATGCGCTCACCAATGAGTTTATTGAAAAGGGTCGATTTTCCCACATTCGGACGGCCTACGATGGCTACAATTGGTTTTGCCATAAGTTTTTTCCTTTCATTTGAGCAGTGCTTGCAGCATTTCTGCGCCGTTTTGCGGCAGAATACGCACTTTTGCGTGCAAATGCGCCGCAAGCTGTTTGACGGTGACATTGTCGAGGAACATATCCTGTTCTTCGCGCAACATCACGTCGGGAATACACAGTGTATGCCCGAGCATTTTTCCTTTGAGTTGTGCCTTTAAATCCGTGCCCGTGATGAGCCCCGCCACGCTGACATTGCCGCCGAAATAATTATTTTCGATGGCATGCACACGGATATGCACATTGCGATAAATGCTTTGCACGGTGTCCGCAAGGCTTTTAATCAGCGGATAGGCAAGCGTGCCGGTGGCGATATCAAGCCGCCGCGGCAGCAGAATCGCACGGCGCGGGCCAAGCGCGTCCATAAATTCGTCGTGCAGTGTGCGCCACATGCCAACGCCGTTTTCAAGCTGACGGTAATCGTCATAAAACGCGGACGGTGGAATCGGGCGCTGCGCCAATAAATACCATTCATCACCCGGATACACAATGCGCACGCCATGCTTTTCAGTATATGTTTTGCCATAACGCTCTAAAATATCAAGCACTTCGCACGCGCTTTCTTGGTCGTATGGCACGAGCGGATACAGTTTTTCACGATACCGCGTAAGGCCGCTCGGCACCGCCGCGATGCTTTGCACCGCCGGATAGAGCGAGGCTAATTTCTCAATGCTCTCGCATAGTTTTTCGCCGTCGTTGATGCCGCGACACAGCACAAGCTGACAGTTCATCTCAATGCCGGCGCTTGCAAATTCGTCGATATAGCGCAGTGTATCTCCGGCCGCCTTATTTGCCATCATGCGCACGCGCAGCGCGGGGTCTACCGTGTGCACCGAAATATTGATGGGCGAAATATGCATACGTTTGATGCGCTCTACTTCATGGTCGTTTAAATTCGTCAATGTGATGTAGTTTCCGAACAAAAACGACAGGCGTTCATCGTCATCTTTGAAATATAAGGTGTCACGCAAGCCCGGCGGCAACTGGTCAATAAAGCAAAACATACAGTGGTTTTTGCAGGAGTGCTTTGCGTCAATCAAATAGCTTTCAAACGAGCAGCCGAGCGGCTGATATTCCTCTTTTTCCACCTCGAGATACGCAAGCTTGCCTTCTTGCATCACCGCAAGATGCAGTTTTGCCCCCTGCGAATAAAACTCGTAATCGAGCATATCGTTGATTTCGTTTCCGTCGATGGAAAGCAACGTGCCACCCGCGAGATGATAATTTTGCGCAACGGAAGCTTTTTCCGCTCCTGTAATTTTAACAGCCATGCCGGGCGACCTCCTTTGCAAAGATACCATCTAATCGGTATCATTTATTGTACCACAAAAAACACACAATAAAAAGGGGAAAGGATTTCTCCTTTCCCCTTTTCTGTGTAAACATAAAAAGCTTATGCTTCTTTTTTCACAATTTCCTTGCCCTTGTAGTAGCCGCCATTGCCGCATACCTGATGGGGAAGTGTCT
>JAVXRV010000061.1:0-10838 GCA_036643515.1 Ruthenibacterium sp. | reverse complement strand
AGGTAGGCTCCCTTACAAATGCACGCAATATCGCAAACGCGCTTACCAGTAAGCGGCACGAGACTATCAACTCCGTTCTGGTGTCTGCCTATATCCGCCATATTACGGCCTGCTTTCTAATACGAGTGGCTCGACGGTACGATGTAAAAGGAAAGTCCTATTTTGATTATCCAAATAAGTATTACTACTGTGATATTGGACTTCGTAACGCCCGCCTAAACTACCGGCAATATGATCCGGGGCACATCATGGAAAATGTGATTTATAACGAGCTGATTCGCCGCGCATATTCTGTGGATGTTGGCGTAGTTGTCGACCGAAAAAGCGGTGCAAAAGTGCAACGGGAGATTGACTTTGTCGTAAATGATGGGGATCGCAGAATCTATATTCAGTCCGCGCTTCAAATGGACAGTGCTGAAAAAACTGACGCTGAATTGAAATCGCTCATCCTAACCGGTGACTTCTTTAAGAAAATTGTGATTCGCCTGGATATTCCCCACAACTATTACGACAATCAGGGAATCATGCATTGCAATCTGCTGGACTTCCTTCTAAACCGCGTGGACTTATTTTAACTGCTTCCTCTCTGTGTTTCAGGGCAGAGCTGATGGACGATGAGGACAGCAAAGACGATGAGGACGACGAAGACAGCGATTGACAAAATTCAATTTATGAATATTTTCGTCTGCATTTAAGGCTACTGCGGTCTGCTTTTTTATGTGCGCATTCGACCATAATTTCACAACTGATTTCATGGAACAAACAATCAACGGCAATCTTGCAACAAAAAGAAAAGCGCTTGTGCGCTATAACGTGGCAAAGCGGTGCTTACAATTCTCTCAGAAATGTTTGCAATTTAAGGCCAGTTTCCAGAAAAAGCAAATGGGCGAAGAACATATCTTCGCCCATTTTATATTGCCCAAACGGCTATTTTTTCTTGTCTTTCAGCGGGTTTAATTTGCCGATGACGGCAAGAGAGGTGCTTTCTTTGTTGCGCTGGCTTTCCTCGGGATTACGGCGGCAAAATTCGGTGTATAGCACATCAATGATGTACAACACGCTTGCTTTCACACAGGCAGAACCCGTTTGAAACGGCCCTTCACTGACGCCGCACAATAAAATAACATCGGATAATTCAGCGAGTAAAGACTGTGTATAGCGCGTTATGGTGATGATTTTTGCGCCACGCCGCTTTGCAGCTTTGGTGATTTCGATGATGTCACGCGTGGAGCCGGTATAGGAAAAAACAATGGCAACGCTGTTGCTTGTCATGAGCGATGCGCCGAGCGCCTGCACCGCAGGATCAATGTCACAATGAAATTTCGACGACACTTGCATAAACTGCAGCTTGGCATTCATGGCGCACAGCAGCATACTTCCTGAACCAAATAAATGCACGGCATCGGCACTTTCTAAAAGTGAAACGGCCTTTGCCACACAAACAGGGTCCAAATCCTCCATGGACTTTGTCAAGGAGTATTGATGTATCGTATGTACTTTTTGGATGAGCTGCGCAATATCATCCTGTGTATGAACGGACATATCATCCGCTTTTGGAATATCCGCCGAATTTGACACGGCTTTCATAAGCTCCAGTTTAAATTCTTGATATCCATTCAAACTCAGCCGTCTGCAAAAGCGAGAAACCGTAGCAATGCTAATGCCGCAGGCTTGCGCAAGCTCCGAAATAGAGAGCTGCAGCGCGGCATTAGGGTCAGCCGTGATAAAATTTGCAAGTTTGAGCTCTGTTTGGCTGAACATATTGGTGCCACTGGATATTTGGGATAAAATATCAAAAGAAAAGTTCATAATACACCTCTTTTCTATTATATACGAAATCGCTTTATTTTACAATATTCAAGAAAAAAGTTTTCACTTATTGAATTTAGTGAAAACTTTTTTCATGTTGCACAATGAAGATGTGACAAGTTTGTGAACTTTGCCCATTTACAATGTGAAAAAAATTATTTATAATACAGATAACGAGAAAATAATTTACAGACAAATGAACCGGCGTAATGAAAGTGAGGAAAAGTTATGGGGAGGCAATCTTTGCGGGCAAAGGGGTCAAGCTCTTACCTAAAGAACAATTTTCCGTTGTATCTGATGATGATACCGGGCGCGATTGCGATGATATTGTTCAGCTACATTCCGATGTATGGGATTATCATGGCGTTTCAAAATTTCAATGTTTTCGACGGATATTTGGGCAGTCCGTTTGTGGGGTTGCAGCATTTTAAAACGCTTTTTGCCGACCCATATTTCTTTCGCCTGATGAAAAACACGTTCCTCCTTGGCGTACTGGATTTTATCATTTCCTTTCCGGCACCTATCATTCTGGCCATCATGATCAATGAATGTCGCTTATCGAAATTCAAACGAGCCATTCAGTCCATCAGTTATCTGCCGCATTTTATCCCGATGGTGGTTATGGTAGGCATTATGTTTGAGTTTTTTGGCTCATACGGTGTCATCAATAATTTGCTGAATATGATTGGCATTGATTCAATCAGCTTTTTTTCACAGCCGGAATGGTTCAGGCCACTTTACATCGGTTCGTCTGTATGGAAAGGCATGGGCTGGAGTTCCATCATCTACATGGGCGTTTTGAGCAGCATCGACCCTACATTATATGAGGCGGCAGACGTGGACGGCGCAAGCAGATGGGACAAAATTGTACATATTACACTGCCGTCCTTGAAACCCACCATTGTGACACTGTTCATCTTGGATATTGGCGGTGTGATGAAAGTAGGCTTTGAAAAAGTATTTCTGATGTACAGTCCGGCAACTTATGAGGTGGCAGATGTGCTGTCCACCTATGTTTACAGGCAGGGTATTGAATTTGCCAATTACAGCTATGGTGCTGCGGTAGATTTGTTCAATAACGTAATCGCTGTTATTTTTGTATTAACCGCAAACTGGTTTGCAAAGAAACTGGGCGAAGAAGGGATTGTGTAAGATGGGTGTAAAAAGTAAACTGGGCGCAGTGGATTATTTACTCGCGGCAATATTGCTGTTTATCGGCGTTGTGATGTTGTATCCGCTTTGGTGGGTGTTGATGACCTCAATGTCTGACCCTGTGTGGCTCTCTACCAATACCGTGAAGGTTTTCCCCGGTAAATTCAGTTTCGATGCTTACAAGTTTATCCTGTCCGAAGGCAAATTGTGGCAGTCGTATGCCAACAGCATTCTTTATGCGCTTGGCGCTACCGCAGTTACTTTGCTTGTGTGCAGTCTGTATGCCTATCCGATGACGCTTGCACATTTCAAAGGCAAAAAGTTTTTTAACACCATGCTCATTATTCCGATGTTTTTCAGCGGCGGCATGATACCGATGTACATGCAAATTTCAAGGCTTGGCATGTTGAACAGCATTTGGTCGATGATTTTGCCGGGTGCAATCTCCGCATACTATGTTATTTTGTTCCGCACAAACATGAAATCCATTCCGGCGGAATTGCGCGAATCTGCCATCATCGACGGCGCCAGTGAATGGCGGGTTTATTGGAATATCATCCTGCCGCTCTCCAAAGTGATTTTTTTCATCATTGCACTCTATTGTATCGTCGGTTCGTGGAACAGCTTCACACAGCCCTTGCTGTATTTATCTGACCAATCCAAAATGCCGCTTGCCATTTATTTGCGCAATCTGATTGTTTCCAACACCGTCGACACCACAGAACTGACCATGAGCGCCGGTTCATCCTATTATCAAACCATCGCTTCACAGGGCGGCGGCATTGGCATGCGCATTGCCATTAAGATGGGCACGATTGTGGTGAGCGTGCTGCCCATTATGATGATTTATCCCTTTATTCAAAAATATTTTGTGAAGGGCGTTATGCTCGGATCGGTAAAGGGTTAATTTTATACATTTAAAATAAAGGAGGAAAAAAAGATGAAACAGAGTATTTTAAGAAAAACAGCAGTGCTGTTGACGGCAGTGATGGCGCTATCCGGCGTGTTATCCGGATGCGGCAAAGCCAAAACAGAACAAAGCGATGCGGCAGCGGCTGCGGGAGGGCCTGTGAAAATCACAGCGCTCAGCACATGGGAAATCAGCGATATCCGCCCGTCAAAAGACCAAACATTGGTGGGGCAGTGGCTTGAAAAAGAACTTAATATGGATTTGGAACTCGTCACCATTCCGGGCGAGGGCGTAACCACAAAAATCAACGCACTGGCCGCAAGCAAACAGTTGCCGACAATTTTGTTCACAACCGGAGATACCGACGCTATTGCCGAAGTAAACAAGTTGGGTGAAAAAGGCGTTTTTGTAAACGTGAAAGACTATCTCGACAAAGTGCCAAACTATGCAAAATATCTTGAAAACGATTTTGTTCGCCGCGAAATGGCCGATGTAAACGGCAATATTTATGGATTTGCGAAAATTTATTCTGATGAAAATATTATGTACTCCACTCCGATTATTCGGCAGGATTTATTGGAGGGAAGCCCTTACAGCTGCGAAAAAATCAAGACAATTGACGATTTAACACAGGTGTTGCTATACCTCACTGAAAAAACCAAAAATCCGGCATGGATTCAGCGCATGGGTTATGAAGGCTTTATGGAAAAAGCCACCTTGCCGTGGAACTTGAGCACCAAAACCTTCTATGATTATGAAAAAGATGCGTTTACGCACCCTGTACTGGAAAGCCGCCTCAAAGACTTTGTGCTATGGATGAAAGATTTGCGCGCAAAAAATGTCATCCATCCGGACTGGGCCATCATGACCGATGAAACATGGGAAGGTTTGCTTGCTTCGGATAAAGGCTGCTTTACCATCGACCGTATGAGCATTATTGGCGATAACAACTTTTCAAAAGCCTTCAACTGGCAGCCGATAGACTATCCGCAAATCAACGGCAAGGCCTATTTGCAGCCGAATCAACCGGCCGTTGCGCCCACAACCTCATGGGTCATCAATGCACATGCCTCGCAGACCGAAATAGACAAAGCACTCGAATTTATCAATTTTTTATATGACGAAAAGAATCACGAAACCTTAACGCTTGGCATTGAAGATCAAACATACACCAAAAAAGACCCCAACACCATGGCCGGCATTCGTTGGCTGATTCAAATATACGGTGAAAATGCCGACAACAAAGAAGCCGGTTTCATCTATCAACATGGCATTCAAAGCTTTACCCGCTTGCAAACACCACTGGATATGAAGAGCTTTCCCGGCGCGTATCCCGAAGTGATGTACAAACAAATTGACCATATCAAAAACGACCTTGGCGGGTTCAGACCGGCCACACCCACCGTGGCATTCAGCGAAGAAGTGCAAACAAAACTCTCCACCATGGAAACGTCGCTGAACACCTTTTTTGACGAGAGCATCATCGCTTTTATTGAAGGCAAACGCGACATGGCAACGTGGGACCAATTCATCTCAGACATCAAGGCAAAAGGCGTTGACGAAATTGTAGGCTTATACAATGCGGCCTATGCGGAGTACAAAAAGAAATAGTGTTCCATTGAAAATGAAAAAGCCGCAGTGATATGCAGTACAAGAAATTGTGCCGCATATTGCTGCACTTTCAAAAGGAGGCAACGATGCAACAGAAATACGATGCGGATATTGTGGTGGTGGGTGGCGGAACTGCGGGTGCCGTGTGTGCGATTGCCGCAGCACGATTGGGGCTTCACACCATTTTGGTGGAAAAAACAGGAATGATTGGCGGCGTCGCTGCCACAACCTTGATGGGCTCCTTTGCCAATTTAGCGGTAACCACAGAGCACGAACCCTTGCTCGGCGGCCTTGTAACGGAAATTATTGCACGTTTGGTGGCATGTGGCGCAACCCCCTATCACAGTTTGCAGGATGCACTCCACAGCACCATTGATGCGCCGTTTACCATTCCGTTTTTGCCGATTTATTATACTAAAATACTCACGGATATGTTGCGTGAAAGCAGCGCAACCGTGTTTCTGGACAGCGTATTCATCGGCGGACAAGAAATCGCACACAAAAAACAATTGCTTTTTGCCTGCGGCAGCACTCGGTTTACGGTGGACGCCACAGTGGCGGTGGATGCCACGGGCAATGCGGATGTCGCGGCGGCAATCGGTGCGCCGGTCAACGAAGGCGTGAGCAGTCACGGCTGTTTGATGCGCATTGGCGGCGTTGACATTGAAAAAACTTTCGCCTACATCAAAGAGGCAAAGCCATGGGAGCCGGACGCAACTTTTGCGCCGTGGCTCAGAGAAAAACTCGGGATTGGCAAGGACGAAAAGATTCCGTTTTGCAGACATTTGCTCGACCCGCTGTCCTATGACCATGCGCCCATGGAAACGCGCGAGGACACACTTTTGACGCCGAAACGTTTTGAATACATTGAAAAACGCTGGAAAGGCGAAGGCATTTTCTATAATATTGAGCTGAATTTGCTGCGCAAGAAAATCCGCACGGCAACCGACCATGGCGATTTTATCTTAAACCAAATCATCGCGCCGGGACAAGGCATCACCTTCAACGGTGACGGCATTGCATACGGTGCATGGGGCGAGGGTGTGGCACTGTGCAATGTTGCGAAGCCATACGGCTTTCACGCAGAAAATCCGCAGGAAAGCACGCGAGCCAGTTTGGAAGCACTGCAATATAATTTCATGATGTTCGCATTTTTCAAAAAATATGTACCGGGCTTTGAAAACAGCGCCTTGCTTGATATGGGCAGCCAAACCATCTCTCGTGTCGGACGCACAATTTGCGGCTGTGAGGATTTGCCCGCAACGCCGGAACATGCCGTATTCACCACGCCGATTTATCTTTTTGGCGGTGTGTATGCCTTTTGGCAGGGCGATGCTGTGCCCTATGGCCGCATTGTGTGCAGGGAATATGACAATCTTTTTGCAGTTGGAAAATGTTCGTCCAAAGGGTTCAGTTTTCGCAGCCAGTTGAGCTGCATGTCCATGGGTGTGGCTGCCGCAGCCGCCGCAAAAGTGATTCAAGATACACAATGCACCGCACACAGTATGCCCGCAGACGCACTGCGCCGGCAGCTGAAAACAATGGGTGTGATTCTGGAAAAGGAGCATGCAAATGCATAAATATTTATTGTTAGACAAAGGAATTTTGGTGGGATTCAATCTGACCAATGCGCAAATTGAGGTCAATCCAATTCAAAAAGACACAGAAAACAACCCGCTGTTCACCGAAGAATTTTTTGCCGCCGATGCAAAAAAGTGGGAGGTGCGCTATGACAACGGCTATCCGAATGTCATTTATGACGAAATTTATCATGTGTATCGCTGCTATTATACGCTTTTTACATTGGACGAATGTTCCGAGCAGACGCCCATTGAACGGCGCGGCACAGACGAATATAAGCCGCATGGACGCATTGCGTCGCTGTGCTATGCGCAGAGCGACGACGGCATTCATTTCGTAAAGCCGAATTTGGGCCTCGTGGAATTTAACGGCAACAAAAATAATAATATTTTGATGCGTTACGCACACGGAACCGGTGTATTTTTAGACAAAGAGGAGCAAAACCCGAAAAAGAGATACAAACTGGTCACCAAAGTGGAATATTGTGCCGCACGCCACTATATGGCAACGGCATTTTCGGAAGATGGCATTCATTTCAGCAATTTGATGGAATGGCCGGAATTTAATCCGGCCGGTGATACGCATAATTTTCCAATGCGCGATGATAAAACGGGCAAATTTGCCGTCATCACACGCATTTGGAAAGACGGTGTGCGCATCTGTGCAAAATGCGAAAGTGATAACTTTATCAACTGGTCGCAGCCGGTAGAAATCATGCGCGGCAGCGGTTTTGAGCAGCAAGTGTATTCCATGCCGGTGTTCAGATACGAAAACTTGTACCTCGGGCTTGCATCCATCTATCACGAGGGCGACACCGACGATGCCAATTATGATACGGTGGACGTTGCGCTTGCATATTCAACAAAACTTGAATATTTTGACCGCGTAACGACGCAGCAATATGTCATTGAACGCGACAACGCACCGTATCGGCAGGGCACTTTCGATTGCGGCTGCATTTATGCCGCAGCACCGATAGAAATGGACGGAAAACTCTGGGTCTATTACATGGGCGGCAACGGCAAACACACCGGCTTTCGCGAAACTTCCTTTGCACGCGGCTATTGGGAAAAAGATAAATTTGCAGGTTATGTGGCAAAAAATTCTGCAAAGTCGGCCAAACTCGTCACAAGCCACTTTTGTTTATATGGCGACAATTTGTATATTTTGGCAGACATTGCACAGGGCGGCAGTTTATCGGTGGCACTCGGCACAAAGCAAGGCAAAATATATGAGGGCTTTGAAGCCGAAAATTGCATATTAGAACAGCAAAACGACGGATATTATCAAGTTCGTTTCCAAAATAAAAAGCTGACCGATTTGCCGCACACCGTACCGGTCAGTTTGCACATCACGTTTTCAAACGCAAAAGTGTATGCCGTCAAGGGCGATTTTGAAAATCATTTATTAAAATACTGATAAAAAGAGAGGGATTTTTCGATGAAATGTGAAAAATATCAAGGCATTATTCCGGCATTTTATGCCTGCTATGATGAAAACGGCGCAGTCAGTGCCGTGCGCACGCGCACTTTTACACAGTATTTAATCGACAAAGGCGTCAAGGGCGTTTACGTTTGCGGCTCGTCCGGTGAATGCATTTATCAGAGCAAAGAGGAACGCAAAACGACACTGGAAAATGTCATGGCCGTCGCCAAAGGCAAATTGACCGTGATTGCGCATGTCGCTTGCAACAACACCGCCGACAGCATGGAGCTTGCCGCGCACGCAGAAAGCCTCGGCGTAGACGCAATCGCCGCCATTCCACCCATTTATTTTCACTTGCCCGAACACGCGATTGCAAAATATTGGAACGACATTTCAAGTGCCGCGCCAAACACCGATTTTATCATCTACAACATTCCGCAGCTTGCAGGTGTGGCACTCACGATGCCGTTGCTTGCCGAAATGCTCAAAAACCCGCGTGTCATCGGCGTGAAAAACTCGTCGATGCCTGTGCAGGATATTCAGATGTTCAAAGACGCCGCTGGCGAGGGACATGTGGTGTTCAATGGGCCGGATGAGCAGCTTGTCAGCGGCCTTGTGATGGGCGCAGACGGCGGCATCGGCGGCACATATGCCGTAATGCCCGAACTGTATCTTGCCATTTATAAATTTGTCAACGCGGGCGAAATTGCCAAAGCGCGTGAAGTGCAATATGAAGCCGATCGCATTATTTATGCGATGTGTGCGTGCAAAGGCAACCTTTATGCGGTGATGAAAGAAATCTTGCGGCAAAACAACAACATTCACATCGGCAGTGTGCGCAGCCCGTTGCCGGCACTCACGGCAGACGATATGCCAAAAGTAAGCGCCTGCGCCAAAATGATACAAGCCGCAATTCATAAAGTGAAAACCATCTGAACAAAGCCGCTTCTTTGATGTAGTCAAAGAAGGAAGTATACGTAAGGCCGTCTTTCGAGTGATAGAGAGGTCACCATCGAAACAGGAGGATTTTTATGCAAAAGATACAAGCCGCAATTTTTGATGTGGACGGAACTCTATTTGATTATCATGAAAAAAAGATTCATGCTTCTACAGTGACCGCGATTCGTGCGCTGCAAGAACGCGGCGTCACCATTATTTTAGCTTCCGGTCGCTCTTATCCGCTTTTGGGCAAAGAGTGTCTTGCTAAAATCAAGGCCGACTATTATATTTTATCGAACGGCCATAATATTTTAGATGGACAATTTCGAGAAATTTTTTCTAAACGGTTTTCGTTTGAGCAAACCGAATATGTTGTGGCATTAACACGGAAATATCAAAACGGTCTTATGCTGAAATACCCTTTATTGAATTATCTGTACAACAAACCTGAAGAAATGTTTGAGGTTTTTAACAACATCGGGCTTGACCGCACCGCTTTTGTCGATTGCCTAACAATGAATTATCATCAAAAAGAACTGCCTATCGGCTTTACTTTGCGCGGGAGCGATGAAATCAAGAAAGCACTGGCCGCGCGCGGTGATTTTCGCGTGGAGCTGTTCCACGACGAAAGTGAATGCGACGTATTCTGCCCCGATGTAAACAAAATGATCGGATTGGAAGTTCTTGCAAAGTCGCTAAAACTGAATCCTGCACAATGTATCGCCTATGGCGACAGCCGAAACGATTTGGAAATGATTCGCTGGGCCGGCCTTGGCGTTGCCATGGGCAATGCTTGTCAGGAATTAAAAGATGCGGCAGACTCTGTTTGCCCTGCATCATGGGCAGACGGAATTGCGATTTCTATTTCTCATCTTTTGGCAGATATTTTTTAAGCTTTCTCAAATGCACCCTCCTCTCTGTAAAAAGGCATAAAAATAGCCGCCTGTTACAGCGACTATACGAGGAACAGCCCCTTACGGAACTGTCCTTTGCAATATTACTTTTAGTTGTTATTCTTGCATGGAGCGATGAATGGTTTCAAGAATTTCCTCTTGCTCTGACGGCTTAACACCAATGCTTTCCAAGGCTTCTCTGGTGCCGCAGTCTGGGCAGATAAGTGTTTCATTGTCTGTCCTTGAAATGGCAGAGGAACCCTGATAGGCTTTTCCGCAATATGGGCAGATTTTAATTTCTGTGATTTCTGCTTTTCCCATCTTTGACTACCTCCTCTGATTTAATCTGCGCTTCTGAAAGAAAATGCTCATCAAATCCAAAGCTGATATACCCTTCAAGGCAAACGCTCACATAGGCGAGTGACGGCATGCCGATGCTTCGCTCCTCGTGCATGATATAAACAAAGCAGTCACGAGTACGTATTCTGCCGGACTTGATACACTTAATCGGCAGCTGT
>JAVXRV010000060.1:0-10986 GCA_036643515.1 Ruthenibacterium sp. | reverse complement strand
CCGATACGCCAGCCCAAATCAACGAGATAATAGATCATGTTAAGGCTTGAATTGCCCCCCACAAAGGTTTCTTCGGGTTTGACACCGAGCATGTCGGCAAAAAACTTGCGTGCCTCCGGCATCCCTTCGAGATTGCCATAGTTGCGGGAGTCGATGCCGGTTTCTCCTTTGTATGCCGTGATTGTCAGTAAGTCCATCGACAAGTCAAGCTGATCGGGCGACGGTTTTCCGCGCGACATATCAAGTTTCAGTCCTCTGGCGGCATAACCGTCATACGTTTTTTGCAAAAACGCCAATTTTTGCAAAAGTTCTTCTTTGGGCAGTGTGCTGATTGGTACCATTTTACTAGCTTCCCCTCATTTAATTTTGATTCTTTTGCTACTTTCCCTCATGGCTACACTGTTTCTAATATAAACAGTGCAACACAAGATAATATTATAGTACATCTCGACGGATTACACAAGGGCACAGCCACATTTTAAACGCTTTACGCCAAAAAAGTTGCAGGTTTCTGTAAAAACCTGCAACTTTTGCCTGTTTAAAGACGTTTTACGCCGAGCAAAACCGTTTCTCCGTTGATATCCCATTCTTTGGTATAGCCATCAACGCTGTCGCAAACAATGGCATCTGCCAACACGTCGCTTTGAATCGAGGCGCTGTTTTTTTGAAGCAGCGACAATACTTTTTCATTGTCTTTGGCAAACACCGTGATGTGGTCTTCCACGTTGAAATTTGCTTCTTTGCGCATGGTTTGCAGCTTGCTGACAAGCTCGCGCACAAAGCCTTCTTCAATGAGCACCTCGCTGAGGCGCACATCAATCGCAACCGTCACGCCGTTGTCCTCCATGGAACAATAATCGGATGATTGCGTCATTTCAATGAGTAAATCTTCGGGTGCGAGCGAAATTTCTCCGCTTGTCAACGTCAATTGCAATGCACCTGTCGCATCCAGTTCTTTTTTCGCGGCACGGCCGTCAATTTCGGTGAGCAAGTTGCGAATTTCACCAAGCTGTTTGCCATATTTGGGGCCGAGCGTTTTGAGCTGCGGTTTGAAGCTGTATGACGTAAACGCCGACACATCATCTGTAAAATGAATTTTTTTGATGTTCAGTTCTTCCGCGATGATATCCACATAGTAACCCGTGAGCACTTCATCTGCCTTGACAAACATTTGGGCGAGCGGCTGACGGTTTTTGAGATTGGCGGCATTGCGCGCGGCACGGCCGAGCACAACAATTTCAAGCACCAAGTCCATGTCGTATTCAAGTTTTGCATCTATGTGTGCCGCTTCTGCCACAGGATAATCACACAGATGAATACTTTCCGGTGCATTGGCATCAAGGCCACGCACAAGATTTTGATAAATACTTTCCGACATGAACGGCACCATCGGCGCTGACAATTTACAAACCGTCACAAGCGCGGTGTACAGCGTCATATAGGCATTGATTTTGTCCTGCGGCATATCTTTGCCCCAGAAACGTTCGCGGTTGCGGCGCACATACCAGTTGCTCATGTCGTCCACAAAGGCCTGCAACGCGCGGGCGGCTTCCGGCACACGATAATGTTCCAGATGGCCGTCAACCGTTTGGATGAGGGAGTTCATTTTGGAGAGAAGCCAGCGATCCATCACGGACAATTTGTCATAATCGAGCGTGTACTTCGTGGCGTCAAACTTGTCAATATTGGCATATAAAACATAAAAAGCATAGGTATTCCACAGCGTGCCCATGAATTTGCGCTGTCCCTCCTGCACGGCTTTGCCGTGAAAACGGTTCGGCAGCCACGGCGCGGAATTGGAATAGAAATACCAACGAATGGCATCGGCGCCGTATGTTTCGAGCGCTTCAAACGGGTCGACGGCATTGCCTTTTGACTTGGACATTTTTTGACCGTTTTCGTCCTGTACATGGCCGAGCACGAGTACATTTTTATACGGCGCTTTGTTGAAAATCAAGGTAGAAATTGCAAGCAGTGAATAGAACCAACCGCGTGTTTGGTCGACGCCCTCGGAGATGAAATCCGCCGGAAACTGCGCTGCGAACTCTTCTTCATTTTCAAACGGATAATGATGCTGTGCAAACGGCATGGCACCGGAATCAAACCAGCAGTCAATCACTTCCGACACACGGTGCATCTCTTTGCCGCAGTGCGGGCACTTGATGGTGACGCCGTCGATATACGGGCGGTGCAATTCAATGTCGTCCGGACAGTTTGACGACAGGGATTTGAGCTCGGCAATGCTGCCGATGCTGTGACGATGGCCGCATTCACATTCCCAAATATTGAGCGGTGTGCCCCAATAGCGGTTGCGGCTGATGCCCCAATCCTGCACATTTTCAAGCCAATCACCAAAACGGCCTTTGCCGATGTTTTCGGGAATCCAGTTGACGGTGTTATTGTTGCGGATTAAATCGTCTTTGATATCCGTCATTTTGATGAACCACGAGTCACGCGCGTAATAAATCAGCGGTGTGCCACAGCGCCAGCAATGCGGATAGCTATGTTCAAAAACCGGTGCAGAGAACAGCAAGCTGCGCTCTCTTAGATTTTTGAGCACTTCTTTGTCGGCATCTTTGCAAAAAACGCCCGGCCAGAGTGTTTCGGCCGTCATTTCGCCTTTTGCGTCAACAAGCTGCACAAACGGCAAGTCATAATTGCGCCCGACATTGGCATCGTCCTCGCCGAATGCCGGCGCGATATGCACAATGCCTGTGCCGTCCGTCAAGGTGACATAGGTATCACAAGTGATAAAATAGCATTTTTTGTCCGGTGTTACAAAATCGAACAGCGGCTCATATTCTTTGTATTCAAGCTCTTTGCCTTGATAACTTGCGAGCACCGTATAATCGCCCTGCAATACGGTGTCTGCCAGTGCCTCGGCAATATAATAAACGGCGCCCTCGTTATCTACTTTGAGATATGTTTCATTCGGATTCACGCACAGCGCCACATTGGAGGGCAGTGTCCACGGTGTGGTCGTCCATGCCAAAATCGAGGCATTTTCGCCCTTCACTTTAAATTTGGCGATGGCAGAACGCTCTTTGACATCTTTATACCCCTGTGCCACTTCGTGACTTGACAGTGGCGTACCACAGCGCGGGCAGTAGGGCACGATTTTAAAGCCTTTATACAAAAGGCCGTTTTCCCAAATCTTTTTCAGCGCCCACCATTCGGATTCGATATAGTTGTTGTCATATGTGACATACGGATGTTCGATGTCCGCCCAAAAGCCGACCGTGTTCGAAAAGTCCTCCCACATGCCCTTATATTTCCAAACGCTCTCCTTGCATTTTTTGATAAAGGGTTCAAGACCATATTGTTCAATTTGTTCTTTGCCGTCAAGTCCGAGTGCTTTTTCCACTTCAAGCTCCACCGGCAAGCCGTGTGTATCCCAACCGGCCTTGCGCGGCACATGATAGCCTTTCATCGCACGGTAGCGAGGAATCAAGTCCTTGATGGCACGCGTTTCCACGTGGCCGATATGCGGCTTGCCGTTCGCCGTAGGCGGGCCGTCATAAAAGGTGTACTCCGTGCCTTGTGCACGCTTTTCAACGCTTTTTTCGAAAATACGGTTATCTTCCCAAAATTTTTCCACCGCTTTTTCGCGTTCCACAAAGTTCAAACTCGCCGATACTTTTTCGTACATTGTTTTTATCCTCCTGTGCAAAATAAAAAAGCTTTGCCCTATTCACAGGACAAAGCTCTCTGCTTCGTTATAACCACCCAAATTTGTAACGCACTTGTTTCAATGCGCGCTCCGATAACGGCGGAATGCCGGAAAGGCTTACTGATTTTACGAAGGTTCAGCCCACCGCTCAAGAGTGATTTTCAGACGCTGCGTTTGCACAGGGCTTTCACTGTTCCCCGCTCGCTTTGGCTTTTGTCAGCGCTTACTCTCTCTGTCATCGCGTTTGTTATGATGTTTTTTAAAAGAACCCGCTTGTCAAATAACAAGCGGGTATTGTGGCGGAGAGTTAGGGATTTGAACCCTAGGATACATTTCTGCATCACACGATTTCCAGTCGTGCGCCTTAGACCACTCAGCCAACTCTCCGAATAAATGGTGCTTAACTATATTATCCAATTATGACTGAAATGTCAAGTGAAATTATGCCGGTTTTATAAAATATTGTTTTTTCATTGACCGAACCCTGTTTTCATATTATAATGTAATTTAAAAGGTTGTTATGTTTTTAACAGCCAAATTTACAGAAATGAGTGTGTGTTATGAACATTTGTGTATGTGTTGGCTCGTCCTGCCACCTAAAAGGTTCGTATAATATCATCAATTTGATGAAAGAAAACCTAGAAAAGTACGATTTGACAGATAAAGTGAATTTGTCGGCCGCTTTTTGCCTTGGCAAATGTACGAATGGCGTCAGCATTAAAATTGATGACGAAATTGTCACGGGCTTAAATCCCGATAATTTTGACGAAATTTTTAAAGAAAAAGTGCTCGGAGGAAAAGCTGAATGAACAAGTTTCTTCAGTTAAAACGGTCTAACTGTAAAAACTGCTATAAATGCATTCGCAACTGCCCTGTCAAAAGCATCAAGTTTGCAGACGGACAGGCCAATATCATTCAAGATGAATGCATTTTATGCGGCCGCTGTTTTGTAAACTGCCCGCAGGATGCAAAACAAATTCGCAATGATGTGCCCCTTGTCAAAGACCTCATTGCCTCCGGCCGGCCGGTCATCGCGAGTGTTGCACCTTCTTTTATTGCAGAATTTCCGCTTGCGGATTTTGCCACCATGAAAGACGCGCTGCTTTCGCTCGGCTTTTCCGACGCCGAAGAAACCGCCATCGGTGCAACAATCGTCAAAGAAGAATACGAAAAAATGATTGCCAGCGGCAAGTATGACGTGATTGTATCGTCGTGTTGCCACAGCGTCAATTCGCTGATTCAAAAATATTATCCGAGCGTGTTGCCGTGTCTTGCGCCGGTGCTCTCGCCCATGCTCGCGCACTGCAAGCTCATCAAGCAAGCTCATCCGAATGCCGCCACGGTTTTCATCGGCCCGTGCATCTCCAAAAAAGAAGAAGCGGAGCTGTATGGCGATTGCGACGTGGTGTTGACCTACGAAGAACTCGAAAGTTGGATGAACGAAAAAAATATCGTGCCACAAGGCAAAAACGTCGAGGACGCCGGCACAAAACGCGCGCGCTTTTTCCCCATCAAGGGCGGTGTCATCAAAAGTATGCACACTGAAAATACAGGATATACTTATCTTGCGGTAGATGGCGTGCAAAATTGCATGGCGGCTTTTAAAGAAATTGAAAGTGGCAACTTGAAAAAGTGCTTTATTGAAATGAACGCCTGCGAGGGTGCGTGCGTCAGCGGCCCGGGCATCAGCCATCATCATCAGCCTGTTTTGCGCGGCGAAGTGAAAGTGGTCGCGTTTGCAGGCGACGACGAATTTAACGTTGCCATGCCGGTTCCGATGGCGAAAAATATGCCGTACGTCGGCATTCACAGCAGCATTCCGGGCGAAGCCGCCATCAAAGAAATTCTCTCGAAAATGGGCAAAACAAGTCCCGAACAAGAGCTGAACTGCGGTAGCTGCGGCTACAACACTTGCCGCGACAAAGCCATTGCGGTCTATCAAGGCAAGGCGGATTTGTCCATGTGTCTGCCGTTTCTCAAAGAAAAAGCCGAAACATTTTCAGGCTATGTCATCAACAATACACCGAATGCCATTTTTGTGATGGACGAAGATTTGTGCGTACAGCAAATTAACAAAGCCGCCTGCGCACTGTTCAATCTCAAAAATCCGTCGGATATTCTCGGTGCGCCGATTGTGCGGCTCATCAATCCGGTGGAATATTTGAATGTGATGTCAAGCCCTGTGCCTATCAAGCAAAAAAAGCATTATCTTGCCGAATATAGAAAATATGTTGACGAAAGCATTGTGTATGACCACGAATATCATATCGTGTTCAGCATCATGCGCGATGTCACCGACGAGGAAGTGCGCGACACCGAGCGCACGGATTTGTGCAACAAAACCGTCGAAATTACAAATGCCGTAATTGAAAAGCAAATGCGCATTGTGCAAGAAATTGCTTCTCTGCTCGGTGAAACTACCGCCGAAACCAAAATTGCGCTCACGCAGCTCAAAGACACGTTACAAAAATAACCTTAGAAAGGTTTTAGATTAAAGCTATGAATAACCTTTGGACAGACACCGGATTTGTCAGCATCAACCATGTCAATGAACAGCTCTGCGGTGACCGCGTGGAAATCATCGGCAACAACGAAGACGCGCTTACACTTGTGCTCGCAGACGGGCTTGGCAGCGGCGTAAAAGCAAATATTCTCTCCACGCTCACCAGTAAAATCATCTGCACGATGATGGCGAATAACATGCCGGTAGAGGAATGTGTGGAAACAATTGTGAAAACACTGCCTGTTTGCAATGTACGGCAGGTGGCCTATTCCACATTTACCATTATTCATGTGACAAACAACACCACGGCAGAAATTTTTCAATTTGATAACCCGAATTTGATTTTGCTACGCGGCGGAAAAAGCATCGAATATCCTGTTGTCAGCCGCGTCATTGAGGGCAAAACCATTCTTGAGAGCAAAATCAAATTGCAGCTGCACGACGTTTTCATCACCATGAGCGACGGTGCTATTTACGCCGGTGTCGGCAAAAGCATGAATTTCGGTTGGCAGCGCGAAAATATTGTAGAATATATTGAGCGGCTGTATGAGGACACACTTTCCGCCAAAATGATTTCGTCCATCATCGTAGACGAATGCAACCGACTATACGAGGGTGAGCCGGGCGACGACACCACGGTGGCCGCCGTTCGCATTCGCGAGCGCACGCCGGTCAATTTGATGATTGGCCCCCCTGCCGACCCCGCCGACTGCAACAAAATGATGACGCTCTTTTTCTCAAAAGAGGGCAAAAAAATCGTTTGCGGCGGCACAACTTCCAACATCGCAGCCTCTTATCTGCATGAGGAAATCAAAACATCGCTCGATTACGGCTCTGACCCCAACATTCCACCGATTGCATATGTAAAAGGCATCGACCTCGTCACAGAGGGCGTGCTGACACTCAGCCGCGTGGTGGAATATGCCAACGCCTATGTGGAGGGAACTGATTTATCGAATTTGTGGAGTTTGCAATCAGACGGTGCGTCACAAATTGCGCAGATGCTGTTTGAATATGCAACCGACATCAGCTTTTTTGTCGGACGTGCCATCAATCCGGCACATCAAAATCCGAATTTGCCCATCACGTTCGGCATCAAAATTCGTCTCGTGGAAGAATTATCCGAATCTTTGAAAAAAATGGGCAAACAGATTAAAGTAAGCTATTTTTAAGATGATTTTTTCTCTTTTGCACACTTTCCCCTGCTTTTCATATACTGGGGTATCACCGGTTAAAAGCAGAATAAGGGAGGAATCATTTATGTCAATGCCTGTTATCTCTACATCTCCGAAGCCCATCAGCATGTGTCAAGCCATCACTGATTTGCTGGAGTCCATCGCACTCGAAGAAACGGCGCTCAGCCATATTTTGAACGCGGAGGGCGAAAAACTGCAACGCGTCATCGGCATGGATTGCGTGACATTCGAGCAGATTATGGAAGTCAACGCAACGGTTGCCAACATGATTTCAAACATCAACGATTTGGAGCACACTTTGCGTGATAAACTGGAGTTTATTTCGAATAATCTCTATTATCCGTCGCGCGAGGGCGAGTGCGGCTGCAACTGCGGCTGCTGAGCACAAATATAAAATCACCCGCATCACTAAAAATGATGCGGGTGATTTTTTTCGCTTTTTTATGCGCCGAGATAGGCTTTGCGCACTTTATCGTTGTTGGCAAGCTCGGATGCATCGCCGGACATGGAAATCATGCCGGTTTCAAGAACATATGCGCGGTTGGCAATTTCAAGCGCCATTTTCGCGTTCTGTTCCACAAGCAAAATCGTCACGCCCGATTGGTTCACATCGTGAATGATATTGAAAATTTCATGTACGAGCAGCGGCGACAATCCCATCGACGGCTCATCCATGAGCAGCATTTTCGGGTTGCACATGAGTGCACGGCCGATGGCGAGCATTTGCTGCTCGCCGCCGGATAAAGTGCCGGCAATCTGCTTGCGTCGCTCTTTCAGGCGCGGCAGACGGTCGAACACCATTTCATAATCGGCCGCGATGGCATCGCTACCGTCTTTGCGGATATATGCGCCAAGCTCCAAATTTTGCTGTACGGTCAACCCCGCAAAAATGCGGCGTCCCTCGGGCACTTGTGTAAGGCCAAGCGCGATAATTTTATGCGCGTCCACGTTTC
The DNA here is from genome assembly GCA_036643515.1 of Ruthenibacterium sp. Classification (GTDB taxonomy): domain Bacteria; phylum Bacillota; class Clostridia; order Oscillospirales; family Ruminococcaceae; genus Ruthenibacterium. Next base: position 2,664 of record JAVXRV010000060.1, on the reverse strand, counting down.
CGATAGACTTGTTGCAAAAAATGATATCGCCCGCGCTTTTTTTGATCAAATTGGAAATTGCGTGCAGCGTTGTGGTTTTTCCGGCGCCGTTTGCACCAATCAGCGTGACAATTTCACCCTCGTCCACGTCGAACGAGATGCCCTTGATGGCGTTGATTGCGCCGTAACAAACCTCTAGGTCTTTGACAGTTAACATTGTACCCATGCTTATTCCCCTCCCAGATAGGCCGCGATTACCTTCGGGTTATTGCACACGGCTTCGGCATTTCCCTCAGCAATGATGCGCCCGTAATCCAGCACCACAATGTGCTCGCAAATGCCCATGACGAAGTTCATGTCATGTTCAATCAGTAAAATAGCGATTTTGAATTTATCTCGCACAAATTGGATGGTTTCCATCAGTTCGGCTGTTTCGTTGGGATTCATGCCGGCCGCCGGTTCATCGAGCAGCAAAAGTTTCGGATTTGTCGCGAGTGCACGCGCAATTTCGAGTTTACGCTGTTTGCCATACGGCAGGCTGCTCGCCGGCAGTTTCGCCTCTTTTTCAAGGTCGAAAATCTTCAAAAGGCTCATGGCGCGGCCTTTCATTTCCTGTTCTTTTTCAAAATAAGACGGCAGACGCAAAATACCCGCGAGGGTTGAATAATAAATTTGATTGTGCAGACCGATTTTAACATTGTCGAGCACTGTCATGCCGGTAAACAGACGAATGTTCTGAAACGTGCGTGCAATGCCCGCCTTGCTGATTTTCTCAGGACGCTGTCCTGTGATATTTTTTCCATCGAGAATGATATCGCCCTCTGTGGGCTGATATACACCGGTCAACATATTGAATACGGTGGTTTTTCCCGCGCCATTCGGTCCGATTAAACCGTATAAGCTGCCGTTTTCAATGGTCAAGTCCACTTTATCCACAGCCTGCAAACCGCCGAATGCAATACCGAGATTTGATACTTCTAACAAAGCCATCGTTATTCACCCTCCTTTTTCTTTGGTTTCCAAACGAATGTTGGCATTTTGGAACGTATCTTTTTACGCCATTCAATCATTTTCGGGTTCTGATTGAAAATCATCATGCCGATTAGAATAATCGCGTAAATCAGCATGCGATAGTCATTGAGCCCGCGCAGCATTTCCGGCAATACGGTCAGTGCCGCCGCCGCAATCATCGAGCCGCGCATATTGCCCATGCCGCCCACCACAACGAAAACCAGAATCAAAATAGAGGTGTTGTAATCGAATTTTTTCGCCACCAATGTGGAGAAATTATGTGCATACAACACACCGGCCACACCGGCAAGCGCCGCTGAAAGTGAAAACGCAAGCATTTTATATTTTGTGACGTTGATGCCGACGGATTCTGCCGCAATGCGGTTGTCGCGAATCGACATGATGGCGCGACCCGCGCGGGATTTCATCAAGTTCAATACGACAAACAGCGTGATTAAAATTAAAACGAAACCAATGGTGAACGTTGCGTCTTTCGGCGTGCCCGTGATGCCCATTGCACCGTTGATGATAATTTTTCCCTCCGGCTGCATACCGAGCGATGCGGTGTCCGTCAGCGAAAAATGTGCGCCGGCGGCGTCAATCCCCACATAAAATGAGTTGAATAAATTCTTGATAATTTCGCCGAAAGCCAGTGTAACAATGGCAAGATAATCGCCTTGTAAGCGCAAAACCGGAATGCCGATGAGAATGCCGAGCACGCCGGCCGTGATGCCGCCAATCAGCAAAGCAAGCGGAAAACGCACCCACGAAGCCGGAATGATTTCTTGCGTACACACGGAGAAAAATGCGCCTGCAAACGCACCCACGCTCATAAAGCCGGCATGCCCGAGGCTGAGCTCACCCAAAACACCAACCGTTAAATTGAGTGAAATGGCAAGAATAATATACGTGCAAATTGGCACAAGCTGTCCGCGCAAAGAGTTTGAAAGCCAGCCGAATCCGCTCATGACTTCCATGATGATATATGCGACAATCACAATCGCATACGTGATAAAATTATATCGTGTTGTTTTGCTCCAATTTTTTGTTTTCATCTCGCCGCCCTACACTTTCTCGTTGATTTTTTTGCCAAGAATACCGGTAGGCTTGACAAGAAGGACGATAATCAAAACACCGAACACAATGGCGTCTGCCATTTGAGAAGAAATATAGGCTTTGCTGAGATTTTCAATCACGCCCAGTAAAATGCCGCCAATCATGGCGCCGGGAATGGAACCGATGCCGCCAAACACCGCCGCCACAAAGGCTTTGATGCCCGGCATTGCGCCGGTAGTCGGCTGCAATGTTGGGTAGGCGGAGCACAGCAGCACGCCCGCAATGGCCGCCAGCGCAGAACCGATGGCAAATGTGAGTGAGATGGTGGCATTGACATTGATGCCCATGAGTTGCGCCGCGCCTTTGTCCTCGGAAACAGCGAGCATTGCACGCCCCATTTTTGTGTGGTGCACAAACAAAGTAAGGCCAATCATAATCACGGTGGAAACAAGAACGGTGACAAGCGTTTCACCGGTGATGACAAGTTTGCCGCCAAAGAGTTTGATTGGTTCCATTTGAATGACGGAGTTGAACGATTTTGGCGACGAACCCCATACAAGCAGCGCGACGTTTTGCAATAAGTAGCTGACACCAATTGCCGTGATAAGCACCGCAAGC
>JAVXRV010000059.1:0-11157 GCA_036643515.1 Ruthenibacterium sp. | reverse complement strand
CCGCGGACGCCATATATGGCGTCCCTACAAGAAAAATCGAAACAAATCGTGCCGAAAACAATACAGCAATTGAAAGCGTCTGTTTCGAGAAAAGCGCAAATGCATCATTTGTGGCAAAGCAGATATCACGACCATGTCATTCGCAACGCGCACGCATATCAAACAATTTGGCGATATATGGACACAAATCCGATGAAATGGCAAGAAGATTGCTTTTATCAGCAAACATTGCCGACAGCTGCAAAATAATCCGCATCCGCAAAGGGGTGCTCTCATAAAAGCGAGAGTGCCCCTTTGTTTTTCGTCCCATTTATTCCACGAAAATGCTTTTTTCGCCTTTTTCTTCCACGCGGCCGATGATGGCGACTGCCGGCACTTTTCCGGTTAAATTTGCGCAAAGCTGCGCCGCCTCGTCTGCCGACAGGCTGAACAAAAGGCCGCCGGACGTTTGCGGGTCAAACAGCAAATCGCGCACATTGCGCGCAACGTCGCTTGCAAAATGCACCTGTGACGCCAAATAATCGGCATTGGCATACGCGCCCGCCGGCAAAAACCCCTGTTGCGCAAGCTCTTTTGCACCCTCTAAAAACGGTATTTTATCTGTGAACAGGCGAATGCTTTTGCCGCTGCCCTCGGCCATTTCGCACAGATGGCCGAGCAAGCCGAAGCCCGTGATATCGGTGCATGCGTGGATGTCGAACGCGTCGGCCGCGCGCGCGGCGGTGCGGTTTAAAAACTCCATACTGGCGACGGCGGGCGCCGCTTGCTGTTCCGTGAGCATTTCGCCGCGCATGGCGGTTGTCATCACGCCGGTGCCGATGGGTTTTGTGAGCAGCAACACATCGCCCGCCTGTGCGCCCACATTGCGGCGCAAATGCTGCGCATCTACAAAACCGCTCACGCACAGGCCGTATTTTGGCTCGTGGTCTTGAATGGTGTGTCCGCCCGCAATCACCGCGCCGGCCTCTTTCACTTTTTCACAGCCGCCCTCTAAAATTTGCTGCACAATTTCCGGCGGCAAACAGGACGCAATGCACAGCAAATTCATCGCCAAAAACGGCTCGCCGCCCATGGCATACACGTCGCTGAGCGCATTTGCCGCCGCAATTTTGCCGAAACTTTTGGGATGATCCACAATCGGCGGAAAAAAATCCACCGTTTCCACCAAATATTTTTCTTCGGAAATTTTCCACACACACGCGTCGTCGCTTGTGTCAAATCCCACAAGTAAATCGGGATGCGTCATCTGCGGCAGCGTGCACAATACTTTCGACAGCTCCCCCGGCCCGACTTTGGCCGCACAGCCTGACGCACGCGCCATTTGTGTGAGGCGCAAATTTGAATTTTCCATTTTCTCTCCTTTTTATCACTTTTTCATCAAGAAAGGCTTTATTTTTTCTGTTTTTTTGTTATAATACTATAAAAGTAATACTTTTACAACAGGAGATGCTTCATGCTGCTCGATATTTTACTGCCGCCAAACGTGCCGCGCAAAATCGTCTGCGTGACGGGCGCGGGCGGGAAAACCACGCTGATTACCACTTTGGCACGTGAGGCAAAGGCGCAAAATTTACGCTGCGCCATCGCCACCACCACCCATTACTACGCGTTTTCACAGACCGATTTTTATGACGGAAGCGGAAACAGCGCGGCGCAATTAGATGCCGTGCGCGCGCAATTAGAGCTTGGCAACGTCGTTTATACCGGCACGCCCACGGGGGAAAGAAAGCTTTGTGCCTGTGGCAATGCCATGTGGCAAACGCTGCTTTTGCACAGCGACACAGTGCTGATTGAAGTCGACGGCAGCAGCCGTTTGCCGATAAAATTTCCGCGGGCGGGCGAGCCTGTTTTGCCGCCGCACACGGATGCCATTCTCGTGGTGATGGGACTTTCGGCACTCGGCAAAAAACTTTGTGACGTCTGCCACCGCTATCCGCTTGTATGCGACGCACTTTCCTGTGCGCCGGACGTGCTTGTGACACCAGCACTGCTCGCGCAAATTGTCACGCGCGGCTACGGCGATTTGCCGCAGATGCAAGCGGTGCTCAATCAAGCAGACGTGTGCCCGCCCGCTCTTGCGGCCGAAACGCAAGCGCTGCTCAGCGCTCATTTTAAAACCCATCTCATTTCCGCACAGAAAGGATGTTGTTCATGCTCGTTTTAATCAAAGGCGCCGGCGACCTTGCCTCCGGCGTTGCCCTGCGGCTGTATCGCAGCCATATTCCGGTAATGATGACCGAGATTCCCGCGCCCACAACCGTGCGATGCACCGTTGCTTTTTCGGGTGCTGTTACAAACGGCGAGGCCTTTGTGGAGGACGTTTGCGCAAAGCTTGCCACAGATGCCGCCGATGCCCGCGCCTTGCTTGCGCAGGGTATCATCCCTGTTTTTGTCGACCCTGAGGCCGCCGTGCGCAGCGTTTTGAAACCCGATGTTGTCATTGACGCGATTCTCGCCAAAAAAAATCTCGGTACCAAAATCACCGACGCACCGCTTGTGATTGCGCTTGGCCCCGGCTTTACGGCGGGCGAGGACTGTCATGCCGTCGTTGAAACAAAGCGCGGCCACACGCTCGGCCGCGTGATTTACAAGGGCAAAGCCATCGCAAACACCGGCATTCCCGGCGAAATTGCGGGGCACGCAGCCGACCGCATCATTCGCGCGGGCGCGGACGGCATTTTTACGCCGCTGTGCGCCATCGGCACGCTTGTGAAAAAAGGCGACGCAGTGGCGCGTGTTGGCGATGCCATGATTTTTGCACAGCTTGACGGCGTTGTGCGCGGCATGCTGCCGGCGGGCATTGCCGTCACACGTGGCATGAAAAGCGGCGATATTGACCCGCGCGGCGTGCAAGATGCCTGCAAAACCGTTTCCGACAAGGCGCTCGCCATCGGCGGCGGTGTGCTTGAAGCAATTTTGCATTTTATGAATGAGAGGGCATTTCGATGAATTTATATCAAACGATTTCTGAGGCCATCACCGCCGGAAAATCCGTGCGTGTACTGACGGCACTGGCGAACACAGGCGATTTTTCCGTCGGCGAAAAAAGCTGTATTGCCGAGGGCGTGCGCACGGACGCAAACCCCGCACATGCGGCGGCGTGGGACGCGCAATATGCTTTGCTTGCGGCCGATTCTCTTGCGGAAGATGCCTTTTTGGCCGAAACACTTTTGCCGAAACCGCAACTGATTCTCCTCGGCGGCGGCCATGTGGCGCACGCGCTCGCCACCGTGTGCGCACGGCTCGATTTTTCCATCACCGTGGTGGACGACCGCGCCGAATTTGCCTGTCAGGAGCGCTTTCCGATGGCAGACTGCGTGCTTTGTATGCCGTTTTCAGAGGCATTTCGCACGCTTTCTTGCGGCGAAAATACTTATTTTGCCATCATGACACGCGGACATCAAAGCGACGCTGCCTGTCTTTCGCTTGCCTTGCAGCAGCCATCTGCCTATGTCGGCATGATTGGCAGCAAACGCAAAAATGCGATGATTCGCGAGAAACTTGCAAGCGAGGGCGTATCTGCCGCCGTGATTAACCGCGTGCACGCGCCCATCGGCAAGGCCATCGGTGCGCAGACACCGGCCGAAATTGCCATCAGCATCGCCGCCGAATTGATTGAAGTGCGCCACGCGCACGGCAGCGGCTGTGTGCTTGAGCCGGCCGTGTGTGCCGCGCTGTGCACGTCGGGCGCTGTCGCGCTTACCATTCTCAGTAAACACGGCTCTGCCCCGCGCGACACCGGCACACGCATGGTTGTTTTGCCGAAGGGTGAATCCGTCGGCACCATCGGCGGCGGCGCGGCCGAATTTGAAGCCGTGCAAACCGCGCGTAAAATGATGGAATCTGCCACGGAAAAATCGCAAATTTTAACGTTTTCGATGTCGAACACCGACGCGGCATTGCGCGGCATGATTTGCGGCGGCGAAGTGACCGTTTTGCTCGAAAAACTTTAAAACCGCACGCGCGGTGTCCCTTTGCGCAGCAAAAATGTACCCGCGCAAGCATCGGTGCGCACGTCGTTTTTCACGGCCAATTCTCCCGCCACAAACACGGCATCAAAGCCGGCGGCAAGCTGTTTTGGCTGTGTGTACGTTGCTTTTGTTTCTATTTTTGCCAAATCAAACACATTGATATCGGCGGCGCGTCCCACTTGTATGCGGCCTGCTTCAAGGCCGTATACGCTTGCGGGCAGCGCCGTCATTTTATGTACTGCGTCCGCGAGGGAAAGCGCTTTTTCATCGCGCACATATTTTGCCAAAATGCGCGGAAATGTGCCGTATAAACGCGGATGCGGCACGCCGCCTGTCGGATAAACCGAATCGGATATCACGGAGCAATACGGTTTTTGCAAGATGGTTTTGATGTCGTTTTCCGTCGTAATATGGTCTACCATCGCGATTTTACACTGTTCGGCCACGAGCAAATCGCACGCGCAATCAAACGGTGTTTTGCCTTGCATGGCGGCGATTTCCGGCACGCTTTTTCCGATAAAAGCTTGATGCTCCGGCAGATGCAGCGTCGTGAGGACGATATTGTCCCATCCGACGAGGTTGACGAGATTTTCAAATTCTTCTGACGGTTCTGCGAGGATTTTTTCAAGTTCGCGCCGCTTTTTTGCATCCGACAGTGCCGCAATGATGCCCTGTGCGCCACCCGCCAAATATTGCGGCGGCAAAATTTGCACAAGCTGCGTGGAGCCGGCGGTGTAGGGATATGCGTCGCACGTCACGTCCATGCCGGCCGCGCGTGCGTCGTCAATCAAACGCAGCGCTTTTGCCACACCTGTGCCCCAATTGCGCTTGCCGATGCATTTTAAATGACTGATGTGCAGCGGCACACAAAGCGCTTTTGCAATCGTGAGCACCTCTTGCAGTGACGCACTAAAATTGTCGCCCTCGCCCCGAATGTGCGTCACAAGCGGCACTTTAAATTCTCGCATCGGTTGTAATACTTCAATAAACTGCTCTGTCGTGTAGTTATATTCCGGTGCATAAACGATGCCGAGCGTGACGCCAAGCGCTCCGTTTTGCAGCGATGTGCGCAGCGTATTCTGCACTTTTTGCAGTTCTTGCGCCGACAAAGCACCTGTGGCATACCCTTTGACGGCGGCGCGCACCGTGCCGTTGCCAACGAGCATACCGCAGTGCAGCGGCAAGCTGACCTTGCGCACCGCCACAAGATAAGACGTAAAATCGTCGAAAAAAGGCATGCCTTTTGCACTGCCGATCACCGGCTCTAGAAACGACAAAATTTCATCGCGGTGCGGCGCGGGACACGGCACGGCCGACAGCCCGCAATTGCCGTTGACGATGGTGGTGATGCCCTGCCGCAGCTCCGCCGTGCCAAAGCCGCGCGTGAACAAATTGATGTCGGCGTGGCGGTGAATATCCACAAAACCGGGCGTGACAATTTTCCCTTTTGCGTTGAGATGGTTTAGGCAAAGTGCGTCAATTTCCGGCGCTATGGCGGCTATTTTTCCGTTTCGGATGGCCACATCCGCCACAAATGGCGCTTTGCCGCTGCCGTCCACCACTGTGCCGCCTGTAATCATTGTGTCAAACATTGTTTCAGCTTCTTTCATAGATACAATATTTTATGCAGCGCGGCCAGCGCGTATTCCACCTGCTGCGACGTGTTCCAATAGCCAAGCGAAAAGCGTATCGTGCCTTGCGGAAATGTGCCGAGCGTTTTGTGCGCACGCGGCGCACAGTGCAGTCCGCAGCGCGTCAGCACACCGTATTCCTGCTCCAACCGATAGGCAATTTCGGCGTTGTCTTTGCCGATGCAATCGATTGAAATGACTGCCGCACGTTCTTTTTCATCGGGCACGCCCGCCACAAAAACATCGTGAAATTGTGCAAGGCCGCACAGCATCTGCCGCGTGAGCGCTTGCTCTTTTTCTCGAATTGCATCCATGCCGGTTTCGCGTATCCACGCAAGCGCCGCCGCAAGGCCATAAATGCCCGGCAAATTGAGCGTGCCGGCCTCGAATTTATCCGGCAGCATTTCCGGCATGGTTTCCTTGTCTGAAAAGCTGCCCGTGCCGCCGAACACTGTCGGTTGCAGCACTGCGGCAAGCGCGTCCGTGAGCAAAAATCCACCAATACCCTGCGGCCCGAGCATGCTTTTGTGGCCTGTAAACGCGAGCGCGTCGATATGCATTTTTTGCATATCAAGAGGAACTACACCGGCCGTCTGCGCTGTATCCACCATCAAAAATACAGCATGATCCCTGCAAATTCTGCCGAACTGCGCAATGGGCAACAGCGTGCCGCACACGTTTGACGCGTGTGTCATCACCATGGCGCGCGTGTTGGGGCGCAGGGCGGCAAGCAGCGCATCCGGCGAGAGCGTGCCGGCGGCATCGCACGGCAAAACCGTCACTTCTACGCCGTTTTTTTGCAGTACCGCCAGCGGACGCATCACCGCATTGTGCTCCATGGACGTGGTGATGACGTGGTCGCCCGCGTGCAGCAAACCTTGCAAAAGCATGTTGAGCGACGCGGTAATGCCGGAGGTGAAAATGACATTGCGCGGGTTTTGACAGCCGAAAAAATCGGCAAGCGCCATGCGCGTTTCCACCACGGCGCCGGCGGCATCTGTGGCTTTTGCATAGCTGCCGCGGTTGATATTACTGCCGATATCACGCATAAAATGTACCATCGCTTCTGCCACACAAGGTGGTTTTGGAAAACTGGTTGCCGCTTGGTCGAGGTTGACGCACTCCATTTGTTTGTACTCCTTTGCATATCTCTTGTGTTATTATACCACTTTTACGGATAAAACAATATAAAAACATACTTTTTGCCATAAAGTATTACTTATATCTTTCCTTTTGCTGCCAAATGCGTTATGATAGACTTAATGAACAAGTCTACCGACTTGTTTATTAAATCTCTATCCTATGTGCGTGCTATCGCACATGCACAATTAAAACTGTTTCACAAAACAGTTTTAATTCAGAAACCACAAGGAGGCACTCATGAAAGACAAGCGGAATATTTTACTGGCGGGCGCGCTGACAGGTGCTGTTGCGGTGGCACTGGTGGTGCTTGGCAACCCCGCGAACATGGGGTTTTGCATCGCCTGTTTTGAGCGCGACATTGCGGGCGCACTCGGTTTGCACGGCGCGGCGGTGGTGCAGTACTTACGGCCTGAAATTTTAGGCCTTGTGCTCGGTGCATTTTTGCTTTCGTTGCTGCGTGGTGAATTTCGCGCAAAGGGCGGCAGTAGCCCATTCACACGGTTTGTGCTCGGTTTTGCGGTGATGATTTGCGCACTCGTGTTCCTCGGCTGTCCTTTGCGCATGGTTTTGCGCATTGCGGGCGGCGACTGGAACGCCATCGTCGGTCTGCTCGGTTTCGCGGGCGGCATCTGGGTCGGCACGCTGTTTTTAAACCGCGGCTTCACGCTCAAACGCACCTATACGCTCGCACGCAGTGAGGGCGCACTGTTTCCACTGTTGCAGGTGGGGTTGCTGTTATTGCTGCTCGCCGCGCCGTTTTTGCTCAAATTCAGCGAAAAAGGCCCCGGCGCAAGCCACGCGCCCATTTGGATTGCGCTTGCCGCCGGCCTTGTTGTCGGCATGGCGGCACAAAAAACGCGTCTGTGCATGGTGGGCGGTGTGCGCGATGCGATGATGTTTCGCGATTTCAATTTGCTGCTCGGGTTTGTCGCCATTTTTGCGGTGGCTCTGCTCGGCAATGTGCTGACAAGCCGCTTTCATTCCGGATTTTTAAATCAGCCAGTCGCACATATTGACGGATTGTGGAACTTTTTGAGCATGGCTTGCGTCGGGCTTGGCAGCGTTTTACTTGGCGGCTGTCCGCTGCGCCAACTGATTCTCGCCGGCGAGGGCAACACCGACAGCGCCATCACGGTGCTTGGCGGCGTGCTTGGTGCGGCATTTGCGCATAACTTCAAGCTTGCAAGCTCTGCCACCGTCGCGGCCGCAGACGGCACCCTATCCGGCGGCGCAACCATCGGCGGCAAAATCGCCGTTATTGTTTTGCTCGTGTTGATTGTCGGCATCGGCTTTTTCAATTTACAAAAACAGCGCGAAAAGGAGAACAGCATATGAACACGTTTACGATTGACGCAAGCGGACTTTCCTGCCCGCAGCCGGTGATTTTGGTGCAAAAAGCGCTCAAGGAATATCCGGCGGGCGGTGTGATGCTGGTCGACGACCGCACCGCACGCGAAAACGTACTGCGCTATGCCGAAAATGCCGGTTATCATGTGACGCTCACGCAAAACGGCGGGTGCTATCAATTACAGATTGAAAAATAATCCGCACAGGAGGGCGATTTGATGCAATATTTGGCAACTTTTTTTACGCATTATGACGCGATTGTGTTTCATCGCATGCTTGCAAAACAGGGCGTTTCCGGCACGCTTTGCCCTGTGCCGCGCGCGCTGAGTTCCTCGTGCGGCACTTGCGTGCGCTTTTTGTACGATGCCGATGTGAAAGCGCTTGAACATGCCGAATTCGAACAGTTTGCGCGCGAAGAAAACGGCGGATACACGATTCTTTTTGACAAACGATGATGACAAAACGCCCTCTGTGCTCCAAAATTGAGCGCAGAGGGCGTTTTTATGAGGAGATAGGGAGGTGAGGAATTTTTAGTGAATGACGGTGCCGGTTCTGCCGGCGATGCCGTCTTTGGCTTTTTCAAGCAGCGTAATCAAGGCCTGACGACCGGGCTTTGAGGACGCAAACTGAATCGCCGCTTCTACTTTCGGCAACATCGAGCCAGGCGCAAACTGCCCCTCGGCACAATACTGTTTTGCCTGATCGACCGTCAAATCCGACAGCCATTCTTGATCGGGTTTGCCGAAGCGAATGGCCACTTTTTCAACGGCTGTGAGAATGATTAAATAGTCGGCATCCAGCATATCGGCAAGACGTGCACTGGCAAAATCTTTGTCAATAACCGCGCTTGCGCCGGCAAGATGGTTGCCCTCGCGCATGACGGGAATGCCGCCGCCGCCACAGGCGATGGCCACTTGCCCGGCTTCGAGCAGTGTGCGCACGGTTTCCACTTCAATGATGTCCACCGGTGCGGGAGATGCCACCACACGGCGATAGCCGCGGCCGGAATCTTCCACCATGGTATAGCCTTTTTTTGCCACAAGGGCGTCTGCTTCTTCTTTGCTCATAAACGCGCCAATCGGCTTTGTGGGATGGGCAAACGCAGGGTCGTTTTTATCGACCACCACCTGTGTCAATACGGTTGCCACAGGCTTGTGAATGCCGCGCGTGAGCAGTTCTTCACGCAATGCGTTTTGCATATCATAGCCGATATAGCTTTGGCTCATGGCGACGCAGACGGAAAGCGGAATAATCGGATACTGCGGCTGTGCACGCACAAGCTCGCCCATGGCAAGCTGAATCATGCCAACCTGCGGGCCGTTGCCGTGCGAAATCACCACTTCGTGGCCTTCTTCAATGAGGTCTGCAATGGCTTTGGCCGTGTCTTTGACCGCCACCATCTGCTCCACCAAGTTTTTACCGAGAGCGTTGCCGCCAAGGGCAATGACAATTCTTTTTCCCATCGTACTTCTCCTATTTCAGCCAGCGGTCAATGCCGCGGGCTTCGAGTGCTTTGAGCATGGCGGCGGGGTCTTTTTCTTTTGCAAGGAAAATCATGGCCGCAATGATGTACGGTTTGTAGCTTGCTTCTTTGTAAAGCGGGGTGCGATAGCGGTCAAACACACTGGCGGCCACTTCGCCCTCTTTGCAGGAAACGTCGCTGATGTCTGCCGGCAAGCAGTGCAAATACAGCGCCTCGCCGTCTTTTGTGGTGGACATCAATTCCTCGGTGCACTCCCAATCTTTGTGCTGTGCATTTTGGGCGAGCAACTCTTTTTCAAGCTTGTTGATGCCGTCGGTGTCGCCGTTGCCATACAGTTCGGTGCGCTGTTCCATAGCGGCAAACGGTGCCCAACTTTTCGGATAAACGACGTCGGCGTCTTTGAATGCCTCGGCCATATTGTTTGTTTTTGTGAACGAACCGCCGGAGGCAGCCGCGTTTTTACGCGCAACTTCTTCGACTTCGGGCATTACTTCATAGCCTTCGGGATGTGCCAAAACCACTTCGCAGCCAAAGCGCGTCATCAAACCGATGATGCCCTGCGGCACCGACAGCGGTTTGCCGTAAGACGGGCTATATGCCCATGACATCGCGATTTTTTTGCCTTTCAAATTCTCAATGCCACCGAAATGATTGATGAGATGCAGCGCGTCGGCCATCGCCTGTGTCGGGTGGTCGATGTCGCATTGCAAGTTCACAAGCGTCGGGGTTTGCTCTAAAATGCCGTCTTTGTGGCCTTCGCGCACACTTTCGGACACTTCATGCATATAGGCATTGCCTTTGCCGATGTACATATCATCACGGATGCCGATGACATCTGCCATGAACGAAATCATGTTGGCTGTTTCGCGCACGGTTTCGCCGTGTGCGACTTGGCTTTTGCCCTCGTCCAAATCTTGCACTTCAAGGCCGAGCAGATTGCAAGCAGAGGCAAACGAAAAGCGTGTGCGGGTGGAATTGTCGCGGAACAGGCTGATGCCAAGGCCGCTCTCGAAAATTTTGGTGGAAATGTTGTTGACGCGCATATAACGCAGTGCGTCGGCCACGGTGAAAACGGCTTCCAGCTCATCGCTTGTTTTTTCCCATGTGAGGAAAAAGTCGTTGTTGTACATTTCTTTGAAGTTCAGTTTGTTGAGTTTATCAATATAAGTTTGTAATGTTTTATCCATGTTTTTATTCTCCTTTAAATATGTGGTTTATTTGCAATACAGTGTCGGCAATGCTGCATAAACAGCGGCGCAGCGGACTAAATCTTCTTTCCATGTTCTCTCGTTGGGTGCGTGTGCCTGTGCTTCTTTGCCCGGGCCGAAGCCGATGCACGGAATGCCGAAACGTCCCATGATGGAAACGCCGTTGGTGGAGAAGGTCCATTTGTCGACAACCGGTGTGCCGTACATGCCTTTATACGATTCTACCATGGCCTCTGTGGCCGGATGGTCTGCCGGAATGACCCATGTCGGGAAATACGCGTCTGTCGGATAGACAAGTTCTGTCCATGACGGACGGTCATATTTGTACATGGTTACCTGTGCGTCATATTTTTTGCAGGACGGCAGATTGCGCA
>JAVXRV010000058.1:0-11345 GCA_036643515.1 Ruthenibacterium sp. | reverse complement strand
CTGGGTGTTTATCCCTATTTTGACCATCGCCACCGTGTTTGCCAGTTTGAACAACTTTTTAAACAGCATCTACATGGTGGAAAAACGCAGCGGATTGTCGCTGATTACCATGGCGCTCGGGGCAATTGTCAATCTGGTGCTCAATGCCGTGCTGATTCCGATTTGGGGCGTGAACGGCGCCGCCATCGCAACACTCGCAAGCTATCTTGTGGTGTTTATCGTGCGCGTTTTCAACACACGTGCGCTCATTCGTATCGATTTTTCGTCCTTGCGCATGTTGATTAACCTCGCGATTCTCGTGCTGGAAAGCATGATTTTGATTTTCGAGTTGCCGCTGTGGACATTGTGGTGCACGCTTTTGACGGCACTGATGATTGTGCTGAATTTCGCCGGCCTGCTTGAAACCGCCGGCAAGCTGTTGCATCGGCGCGGATAATTTGTTGCAAGGCTCTTGCAAAACAAAACAGTCTGACAGAATTTCACGTCTGTCAGACTGTTTTTTGTTTTTTTATTGCAGCTCTGCCTCCGTAGCACGCATGGCCTGCAAGGTTTCATCAAGCAATTTTTCAAGGCTCCAACCGAGCTGTGCCGCGCCTTTGGCAATGGTGTCACGGTCACAGCCGGCGGCAAATTTTTTGTCTTTAAACTTCTTTTCAAGCGATTTCAGTTCCATATCCTGCACGGATTTTGACGGACGCATCCGCGCCGCCGCACCAATCAAACCGGTCAATTCGTCCACTGCAAACAGCACTTTTTCCATTTCGGCTTCGGGTGCAACATCGCTTACAAGGCCGTAACCGTGGCAGGTCACTGCGTGAATCATCTCGTCGGGCAGGCCGTTTTCTTGCATGATTTCGATGCATTTGACACAGTGCTGTTCGGGAAATTGTTCATAGTCCAAATCGTGCAAAAGGCCGACCATCGCCCAAAAATCGGCTTCTTCGCCATAGCCGAGGTGCACCGCAAACCAGCGCATCACGGCTTCTACCGTGCGTGCGTGCAGCAGGTGAAACGGCTCTTTGTTGTATTTGCACAGCAAATCCCACGCGTCTTTTCTTGTGAATGAATCCATTTTTTACACTTCTTTCCTCTTGATTTTATCATGCACGCCGGCCTTTGTGAGTGCAAACAACACACTAGCCACGGGCACGGCAAATAACATGCCGACAATCCCGCCAAGGCTGCCGCCGAGCGTGACCGCCGCAAGCACCCAAATGGGCGGCAAACCGACGGAGCTGCCGACAACGCGCGGGTAAATCAAATTGCCTTCAATCTGTTGCAGGCATTGTAAAAACAGAACAAACCAGATGGCTTGAATCGGGTTAATCATCATAATCATGAACGCACCCACCACCGTGCCCACAAGCGCACCCACGATGGGAATGAGCGCCGTTAGACCCACAAGCGCACCCACCATCGGTGCATATGGAAAGCGGAACAAAAGCATACCAAGCCAGCACAGCGTGCCAAGAATGCACGCCTCCATACACTGTCCGGTGATGAAATTGGAAAACGTGCGACTTGTAAGTTCCATCACATAAAGCACTTTTTGCAGCGTCGCTTTCGGCAAAATAGCGCGTAGCAACATACCAAACTGGTGCTTGAGCTTTTCTTTGCCAAGCAGAATATAAATGGCGAAAATAAAGCCGACCACGAGATTAACAAGCCCGCCCGCGAAACTGACGACAAAACTGAACGTGCTGCCGAGCAAATTTCCGGCACCGCTCGTGATGTAGCTGAAAATCGCCGCACCGGTATCCGCCCAATTGATTTGCAACGACGCGATTTTTTCTTTGAGTTGCGGAATATCACTTGCACGCGTCATCGCCCATTCCTGCACATCTGTCAAGAAACTCGGCACGGCGCTTGCAAGCACCTCGATGGCATTCACAATTTCAGGAATCACCAAAAGCAGCACCGCCGTGAGCACACTGACAATAAAAACGAGCGAAATTAAAATGCAAATTGCGCGCCGCAGTTTTTGCAGCAGCGGTTTTTGCGTGTTTTGCAGCAGATGTTTTTCGAGAAAGCGCATGGGTACGTTGAGCACAAATGCAATGCAAAAACCGAGCAGCAACGGAAAAATAAGCTCAAGCAGCGCCTTGCAAACGTCAAAAAGCATCTGCGGATTTTCAAGCGTGCGATAAAACAAAATGGCCGCGCCGACAATGCCCAAAATGGACAGGATGTTTTTCTTGTTCAGTTCCAAAAAAACGCCTCATTTCATGAAAGATTCAAACACATCATGGCAAAATATCGCCATATAGTTGCTTTATCATAGCACGTTTTGCACGCGTCTTCAAGTGAAAATAATGTACAAAATACCGTATACAATCGGCTGATGCAACAGATAAATCCACAGCGAATGGCGGCTGATGAACGTGCACACGCGGTTTTGCGGTATTTTTTGCAGTGCATCGCCATATTTTGGCGCGAGAAAGCGCCAGAGAAAAAGGCCTGTCCAAAACAAAAACAGCCACGGAATGATTGGAAAATAATCACTGGAAAAAAATCCATTTGGCACGATGCCAAGCGGAAATAAAAACGGAATTTTCGCCCATGACGCGGGCAGCGTGATGAGCGTTTTGCCGAAAAGCGACAGCGTGCTGCTCGGCACGGAATACGTCAGTAAAAACGCAAAAAATGACACAGACGCGCCAAAAAGCGGCGGCACGCGCCGTAAAAATTTGCACAACAATGCACTGATGAGCGCCGCACAACCGAGGCCGTGCAAAATGCCGAATAAAATACGTTCAGACGGCATAACAACGCAGGTCACCACCGTGAGCAGCAGTCCCGCGCACAGCAGCACCGCGCCATGGCGAAACGGATTTCGGCTATATAGAAACACCGCGCCGGACACAAGAATAAACGTCCAGCAAATCGCCTGCTGCCACACAAACGCGCCGCGCGAGGCAAACCACGGCAGCGATACGCCAAAAATATACACGATATCGTATAAAGTATGAAATGCAATCATATTGACAAGCGCGATGCTTTTGGCGATGTCAAACAGTGCAATGCGCGGTTTTGACGGATTTTTCTCCATACAGGTTGCCCTTTCGATGGTTGAATTTAAAACGGAGCATCGTCTGCACCGGCTGTTTCTGCGGTGTCGCGCACGCGAAATGTTTCTTTCCAGCTTTCGGGCAATTCTTCGTCGAGTGCTTTCGGCCCTTTTTTCGGAAAAAGCTTATACTCCTCGCCGAGCCACGTGCGTAGCGCGGTTTCGCCCGCGTCGTCGAACGAAAAATCGTGCGTATGTTTTAAATCGTCTGCCGTTTTTTCAATACAATACGGCCCCGGCCACACGGTGGCGCGCAAGGCGGCCTCCGCTTTTTCAAGCCGAATGTGCATCCAGCCTTTTTGCGCGCCGAAGGTGTTGGCACGAATCAATCCCAAAGTGGGCAGCGCATCACGAAACATCATTTGTCCCCTCTTTTTGCAGCGTTTTTATCAGCGGAATCACCGCGGCCAAATCCGGCACAATCGCCTGTGCAAGCATTTGCATTTCGGGCGTGACAGCGTCTAAATCCGGCACCATCACCGTAAAACAGCCGGCCGCCGCGCCCGCGCGTATGCCGTTGTAAGAATCTTCAAGCACAATGCAGTCGGCCGGTGCAGTGCAAAGCGTGGCGGCCGCTGTGAGGAAAATTTCGGGCGCGGGCTTCGAATGCGTCACCGCATCGCCGCCAATCACGGCCGAAAAATAATCACGCACACCCGCTCTTTGCAAATTTTGTTCTACGAACGTGCTTTCTGTGCTTGACGCAACCGCCATTTTGAATCCCTGCGCCTTTAAAAAATCGAGCAATTCCACAAGATGCGGCCGCAGCGGCACGCGAATCGCAAGCTGCGCACGCAGGCCGCGATTCGATTCGGCCGCCCATGCTTCAAACGGAATATCCTTGCCAAAGCGCTTTTCAAACGCCTCTTTGCCTGCCGCGTGTGTTTTGCCGCGCAATACCGCAACATCCTCCGCTGTAATGTCGATTTGATTGTGTTTACCCATGGCAATCCACTGTGCTTCACTCAGGCGCTCGGTGTCGAACATCAGGCCGTCCATGTCAAATAAAATGCTTTTTATCGTCATATTTCCCTCTTGAATTTTATTCTTTCGGCACACAGGCCAAAATGCTGTTTGCGATGGCATCACCGGTTTTCCACAAATTTGTCGGCGCAGTGACCTGTTCATATTCCGCCGGATTCACCATAAATCCAACTTCCAATAGCACCGACGGACACACGGTGCTGCGCGTGACATAAAAATATCCCCACATGGCGCCGCGTGCCACACGGCCGGTTTCTGCCGTGATATTTTCGACCAGTGCGGCCGCAAGCGGCTGTCCGGCGTCGTAAAAATAATAACACTCCGTGCCGGTGGACGTGTTGGCATCGTTGTTCAGCGCGATGGAATTGTGATGAATGGCGATGAAAAAGTCGGGCTGCTCTTTGACAATCATTTGATTGCGTTCGTTCAGTGTTAAAAAAGTATCGTCTGTACGAATGGTTTTCACCGTTGCGCCGAGCTGTTCCAGTCTGTATTTTGTCGCGAGCGTCACCGCGAGGTTCACGTCTTTTTCCATGGGCGCCGTGCTGCCGGCCGTGCCCATGGCGCCATTATCGTCTGCGCCATGCCCCGCGTCAAGCAAAACGGTTGTGCCCGTGAGCGGTTTTGCAAAAACATCGCTTTGCACCGGCGTTTTTTTGAGAAGAATCTGCGTTGTGCCGTCTGCATATTCCACACTGTGCCCCCACAGCGGGCGTGCAAACGACAAAATCACTTCCGTGTAGCCATCTTGCGGTGTCACGGTGACGCTTTGCACCATCGTGCTGTTTTGCACGGCAAAATCAGCGGCAAATGCGGCGTCATAAAAATGTAAAATCAGATTATTTCCCTTGACATTGGTGTACGCGAGCGGTTGCCCTGTGCCTGTGAGCGTGAGCGTTTCGCCCGACGCCGTTTGCGCGGCCGACGCACCTGTAAAGCTTGCGGGCGTAAAATTTTCGCCTAAAATAGTCGTGTTATAAGCCAAGACATAATCGCCGCTCGCCAGTTGATACGCCCATGTTTTTTTGCCGTAACGCCATGTGCGAACGCAGTCTGTCACCTGTACCGTTGCACCCGCACGCACGGTTTCACTGATTTTATTATCGCCGGACGGGTCATACAAAAGGCTTGTAATCCACGGCGTTGTGCGCACAAAAGTGCCGGCATCTACCTTGACGGTGTTGTCCTGCTTTGCGGTGTTGTCAGTGCTGCCGATGCTTTCGCCGCCGGTGTCGCCCGTGCTGCCGCCGGTGTTTCCGCCGGTCGCGCCATGCTGAATCAGCGCCGTGGCGGTGGCATCGCCCTGTGTAAATGTAAAATTGTTTTCGCCGGCCGCAAGCGTCACCAAAATGCCGAACATGCCGCTTGTGCCGTGGCGCGGCACTTCGGCGCCGTTCATCATGAGCGGCAATTCGGGGTTCGAGGTGCCCATCACAAAGCAATTTTGCGTGTTGATATTGGCGCCTTGTGCCGGATAGGTGACGGCAAGCGTTTCGGTTGGCGTGTAAGAAAGCAGCACCGGCGCAGGCGAAGTGGCATTGAGCGCACTCATCATCAACCCAAAAGACGACAGCGAGGCTTTGGCCGTTTCGTAATCGTCGAACACGATGCCTTTGAAATCACTTTGCACCGACGCCGCAAACACAACCGACGGCGTTTGCCATGCGGCCGGTGTCGTGGTGAAAACGTCCGGCGAATCGTTGACGGCAATCATCTCGCCAAGCGGATTTTCGTCTGCGGGCTGCAGCCAATACACGTCTGCCACCGCATAGCGTTTGCACATCCGGTCGATGCTTTTTGATAGTTTTTCATCGCTTTGCGGCACAGCATTTTCTGAAAAATACGGATAGACCGCAAGGCCTTTGGCCGCGGCTGCGTCACAAAGATATTGTAGCACGTCGAATTTTTGAAACAGCGTATTTTCTGCCGCAAACGCGGGCGATATGCGATAGGCATAGTCGCGGTACAGCACCGTCGGCTTTTCATCGCCCTGCGCGGGCTGCAGCGCGTCAATCAACACGGCGTTTAGGCCATGTTCTGCCGCAAACGCCACCGCGCCGTCGAGATATGCTTTTTGTGCCGCCTGCGCGGTGTCTGCACACAGCGCGTCTGTGCTTTGTGCGCGAATAACAAGGCCTTTGATGGTGCCCTGCGGCGGCTGTGCGCTGGCAAGGGTGTGGTCTGCCGTGCGCGGCCAAAAAAGCCATGTACAAAAACCGGCCACTGTGACGATGATCAGCACAAGCACAAGCAAAACCCAAGGCCATTTTGCATGATGCTTTCTACGTTTTACATGTTGTGCACGCATAAAATCACACTCCTTCATGCATTACAATCGCTCGTTCTATAATGTATTATAGCATAATTCGTCAAAAATTTCTGGTCTTTTTTCAAAAGCTGTGCTATCCTAAAGAATAGATTATATTGTTTGACGCGAAAGGACTACTATCATGATGCAAATACCAAACAAAGCTTACACCCACAGCGGAAAATTTCATGCGGACGATGTTTTCAGCACCGCCCTGTTGCAAATATGCAATCCTGCGCTCACGGTAGAACGCGGATTTTCGGTGCCGGAACATTTCGACGGCATTGTGTACGACATCGGCGACGGCCCGTTTGACCATCACGCCAAAGGCAGCCCCGTGCGTGAAAGCGGCACGCCGTATGCGGCGTTTGGCCTATTGTGGCGAGAAGTGGGCGCGGACGTGCTCGGCAGCGCATTTGAGGCGAACCGCTTTGACGAAAGCTTCGTTGCACCGATTGATTTAGACGATAACATCGGCTGTGGCAACCAGCTTGCCAATCTCATCATGGCATACAATCCCGCGTGGGACGCCGATGTTTCGGCAGACGCGTGCTTTGCCGAAGCCGTGGCCGTGGCAAAAGATTTGCTTGCGCACAAAATCGCGAGCATTCGCAGTGTGCTGCGTGCCGCCGATGAAGTGCACGCGGCGCTGACGAAAATGAAAGGCAACATCGTGCGGCTTTCGCGCTTTGCGCCGTGGAAACAACAGCTCATTCCGAGCCGCGCCAAATTTGTGGTCTATCCCTCTCAGCGCGGTGGATACTGTGCACAGGGCGTGCCGGCGTCGTTCGGTTCTCCCGCGTTGCGTGTGCCGTTTCCGGCTTTTTGGGCGGGTCTTACTGAAGCGGAATTGCCGGCGGCATCCGGCATTGACGGCCTGCGTTTTTGTCATGCGGGACGCTTTTTAATCACCGCCGCCACCGAGGAGGACGCGCTTGCCGCATGCCGCATGGCGATGGAGCTTGCGCAAGAATGAATTACATCTATATGCTGGAGTGCGGCGATAAAAGCCTGTACACCGGCTGGACAACGGATATTGCCCGTCGTGTGGCGGCGCATCAAAGCGGAAAAGGCGCAAAATATACGCGCGCACATCTGCCGGTGACACTCGTTTATACCGAAGAATATGCCGATAAATCGACGGCATTGCGGCGCGAAATTGAAATCAAAGCTCTGTCGCGCGAAGAAAAACTTTTGCTGATTGCAGAAAATCCACAAAAAGATTGCAGTTTATAAGCATGGATGCTTTTTACCTTTTGTGAAACCGCACTATTGCCTCGCTGGCCGATGCACAATCAAAGCTTTTCGCCATGCGTCGGCTTCAACAGTCCAATACAAACAAACCCTGCCGCCGCGGCCGCCATTGCAAGCATATGGCGCGCGGCGGTATTTTGAAAATAATTTGCAAGAAGCGGAAAACCGAGGCTGCCCACGCTCATGCCGAGCGCGACAAAGCCATAATGCACGCCCGTGTGCGCCATGCCGAATAAATCGGTGACAGCGGCGGGCAGCACGGCGGCTTCGCCCGAATAGCAAAACGTCAGCGCACTGTAGGTGAGCAAAAACAGCCAATTTTCCGCGCCCCAAAACGCAAAAGACAGGCCAAAAAGGGCCGCAAACAGCCACAAATCGGTGGCGCGTCGCCCGATTTTATCCGACAGCCACGGCATCGACAGCCGTCCGGCCGCCGAGGCGACACTGCCGGCCACAATGCAACCGAGTGCGGCAAGTTCGGACAGGCCGCGCGTTTGCGCAAGCTCCACCACAATGGGGCTGAACAGCAAAACCGCGGGCGTGGCAAGCGCCACGGCGGCAAATAAAAGCCAATATTGCGGCGTGTGAAACAGCTGAAAAAGCGTGATTTCACGCGGCGCATATTTGCTTTTTTGCGGCATTTGCGCGGCGGATTCTGCCGGATTTTCAAGAAAAATGCACGCTGTGCCGCACACGGCAAGCATGAGCATCCCAAGCACCCAAAAAGCCGTGCGGATATTCCATGTTCGAATTAAAAACGTGCCGAGCAGCGTGAGCACCGCACCGGACGCGCCCACGGCAAGGCCAATGACACCGGTGGCAAGGCCTTTTTTGTCGGCATACCATTTTTGTGCGCACGACATGACCGCCGGATATAAAAACGCACAGCCAATGCCTACCGGCACGCTGAACGCACCATAAAACGCAAACGGCGCGGCACGCGGCACAAACGCGGCGGCAATAAATCCCGCGCCGAGCAAAACCGTGCCGCAAATACCGGCCGTGCGCGGGCCTTTTTTGTCTTGCAAAAAGCCGCCGAGCACACAGCCGATGCCAAAACAAAAAATCGTGAGCGAAAAAATCAGCGACGCTTGTGCTTCGTCGAGCCGATACCCCTCGCACACACCGCGCTGAAATACACCCCATGCGGCCGGCACGCCCGTGAAAATTTGAATCGCCGCGCCCGCCGCCAAAATGCTCGCCGGATGTTTGCGCAAAAAATTCTGCATCTTAAAACGCCTCCTTACACATCGTTTAGTATGTGCAAAGAGGCGCTTTTTTACTTTTATTTGCGTATTACAGGTGAAACAAATCTCGCGCGTTTTGTTCTGTGACCGCGAGCACGGTTTCGACATCGATTTCTTTCAATTCCGCAATTTTTCGTGCCACATAAATGAGCATGGCAGAATTGCATTTTTGGCCGCGGTACGGCACAGGCGCCATGTAGGGGCAGTCGGTTTCAAGCACAAGACGCTCCAACGGCATTTCCGTGACCACTTCCTGCAATTTGCGCGCGTTTTGAAACGTCACCACGCCGCCGATGCCCAGATATAACCCTTGCGCCGTGAGCCATTTTGCGTCGTCGACACTGCCGGAATAGCAGTGCACAATGCCGCGCGGCTGATATTTTCGCAGCAGTGCATAGGTGTCGGCGTGCGCTTCGCGGTCGTGCACCAAAATGGGCAAATCGTGCGCAAGCGCCACCTGCAATTCCGCGTCAAACAGGCTGATTTGCATTTCTTTCGGGATGCCCCAGTGATAGTCAAGCCCGCATTCGCCCACCGCCACCACGTGTGGGTTGTCATACAATGGCTCCATGGCGGCAAGTTCTGCCTGCCAATCGCCGCCAAATTGCGTTTGGGTGGAAGCATTTTCGTCCGTCAAGCTTTCGGGATGAATGCCGACGGCCGTGTAAAGCCACGGATATTTTTCGCCAAGCGCCAAGCTTTCGAGCGCAGATGCGTAATCGGTGGCGCAATCGAGCACAGCACAGACCTTTTGTGCCGGCAGACCTTCGAGTAAAAGTGAGCGTTGGTCGCGAAATTTTTCACTGGTATAGTGCGTATGGGTGTCAAAAATCATGGATGTTCCTTTTCAAAAATAAATTAGTGAATGCGTGTGCCCGGCACAATGTCCTCCGGAAAGAAAATCACGCTTGCGCCGCCGTCTTTGGTGTCGGCCGCCATCAGCATGCCCTCGCTGACAATGCCGCGCAGTTTTGCGGGCGCAAGATTCGCCACAAGCGCGATGATTTTGCCGACAAGCGCCTCCGGCGTATAGCATTTTGCGATGCCCGACACAATCGTGCGCTCGCGTTCGCCGTCAAACACGGTTAATTTTAACAGTTTATCGGCTTTTTCTACCTTTTCTGCGGCGATAATTTTGCCCGCGCGCAGTTCAATTTTCATAAAATCGTCAATCGTCACGGTCGGCAAATGCTCCATTTTCGGTGCTTCTGCCGCCGGTTTTGGCCGTGTGGACTCCTCGGCTTTGGCAAGTTCTTCAAGCTCTTTGGCAACATCAATGCGCGGGAACAGTGCGTCGCCCTTTTTCACCGTGAAACTTTCCGGCATCCCGCCGAATTTTTGCAGACTGGCATAGTCCATGCCATCGAGGCTGATGCCGAGCTGTGCCGCAATTTTCGGCGACGTGGCCGGCATAAACGGTGCAAGCAAAACAGCGGTGTAACGCAAAGTTTCGCAAAGATTATAAAGCACGCTCGCGAGGCGCGGCAAATTGGCCTCGTCTTTTGCCAAAATCCACGGCGCGGTTTCGTCAATGTACTTGTTGGCACGCTGAATGCCCTTGAAAATTTCGGTCAGCGCCTGCGGAATCAGCAGCTCGTCCATCAATTTGGTGACGTTTTCCGGCATGGCCTCTACAATTGAAATGAGCGTATCATCGATTGCTTCTGCCTTGCGGCTCTGTGGCAGCGTGCCGCCGAAATATTTTTCAATCATGGCAACGCTACGCGAAAGCAGGTTGCCAAGGTCGTTTGCAAGGTCGGTGTTGATGCGGTTGATGAGCGCTTCGTTCGAGAAAATGCCGTCGTTGCCGAATGGAATGTCGCGCAAGAGAAAATAGCGAATCGCATCGACGCCATAGCGGTCGCACAGCACGACAGGGTCAACTACATTGCCCTTGCTTTTGCTCATTTTGCCGCCGTCGAGCAGCACCCAACCGTGGCCGAATACGCGTTTTGGCATCGGCAAATCGAGCGCCATCAGCATGGCCGGCCAAATAATCGTGTGGAAGCGCAAAATTTCTTTGCCGACAATGTGAATGTCTGCCGGCCAATATTTGTCGAAATCGTCATAGGCTTCGTTTTTGTAGCCGAGCGCAGAAATATAGTTCGAGAGCGCGTCCACCCAAACATACACCGTATGCGCGGGGTCAAATGTGACAGGAATGCCCCACTGCACACTGGTGCGTGAAACGCAGGTGTCTTGCAGGCCTTGGTTGATGAACGCAATCATCTCGTTTTTGCGTGTTTCGGGTTGGATGAAATCCGGCACATCTTCGTATAATTTCAGTAAACGCTGTGCATATTTGCCCGTTTTGAAGAAATACGCTTCCTCCTCAGCCTCATATACCTCGCCGCCGCAATCAGGACATTTGCCGTTTACAAGTTGGCTGTCCGTCCAAAAACTTTCACACGGTTTGCAGTAATGTCCTTTGTAGCAGCCTTTGTAAATATCGCCTTGGTCAAAGAGCTGTTTGAAAATTTTCTGC
>JAVXRV010000057.1:0-11579 GCA_036643515.1 Ruthenibacterium sp. | reverse complement strand
ATGTGGCACGCGGTGCGGCGCTCATGACGGGCACTGCGCTGACCATAGAGGAAGTGGACGGATTTTGCGATTACGTGCCGAATCGGACGCTGAGCGAACTTTTGTACGACTGTATGCAGACCGTCGGCGCACCGGAATTTGACGCAGCCGACCATGCCCTTGCAGATGCCTTTGCACACACGCTCAATGAAATTGAGCATGACGATAATCTCGTCTCAGCCTGCAAAGCCATCAATGTGCCGCTCGGCCATTTCAAAAACAAGGTTTTGGACGAAACGATTCCTGCCTTTATTTATCAGCCGGACACGGCTGAAATGGGCAGCACCGACGTGGGCGATGTGAGCTATTGTGCACCGACTGCGCAGTGCTATTATGCCACCATGGCGCTTGGCACAGGTGGACATACCTGGCAGATGACGGCGCAAAGCAACACGTCCATCGGCATAAAAGGCATGCTGCAAGCCGCAAAAGCGTTGGCACTTGCGGGCGTTCGTGCCGCGCAAAATCCGGCTCTTTTGGCAAAGGCAAAGGCAGAGCACGCCGCAAACTGTCCGGACGGATACCACTGTCCCCTTGCGCCGGACGCTGTGCCCGGGCCGATTTTATAAGACAACCTGTTTTATGCGCGCGGTGCGCAATGATATCATCAGAAGAAGGCTTTTTCATGTGGGCAGTTTATGCGATTCTCTCTGCACTTTTCGCGAGTTTGACCGCCATTTTGGGTAAAATCGGCGTGCAAAACATCAACTCAAACCTTGCCACCGCCATTCGCACCATTTTTGTGCTCATGATGGCGTGGGGCATGGTATTCATCACGGGCAGCTTCAGCGGCGTCAAAGACATCGGCTCAAAAAGCATGATTTTTTTGGCACTTTCCGGCATCGCAACCGGCGCAAGCTGGCTGTGCTACTACAAAGCCATGCAGATGGGGCAGATTGCAAAAGTGGTGACGATTGACAAATTCAGTCTCGTGCTGACGTTTTTATTGGCGGCTTTGTTTTTGGGTGAAAAGCTCAATTTCAAAACCGTACTCGGCGGCATTCTCATCACCATCGGCACATTGATTGTGGCGCTATAACGAAAGGAAAACAGCGATGTATGACTGTATTATTGTTGGCGGCGGCCCTGCGGGACTGTCGGCCGGCATCAACTTGAAACAGCGCGGCAAAGACGCGCTCATTTTAAATCAAGGCATCAGTCTGCTTGAAAAAGCAGAGCGTGTGGACAATTATCTCGGTCTGCCGGCACTTTCCGGCACGGAGATGATGGCGGTCTTTAAAGCGCATGCCGCCGCGCTCGGCGTAGAAACAAAAGAGGCGAAAGCCGCCAATATTATGCCGTTTGACGGCCATTTTATGGTGAATGCGGACGGCGATATTCTTGAGAGCCACACGGTGATTCTCGCGACAGGTGTTGCCAAGGCAAAACCGATTGCGGGCGAAGCGGAATTGCTTGGGCGTGGCGTTTCGTACTGTGCCACCTGTGACGGAATGCTGTATAAGGGGCGCAATGTCGCGGTTTGGGGTTCGGCGAGCGACGTGGTGCGTGAGGCAAACTTTTTGGCGGACATTGGGTGTCATGTCACATTGATTGCGGCAAAAAGGCCGGAAGCACTGCGGGAAAATATCGCGGTTGCCGCCGGTGGTTTGCAAAAAATCGAGGGAGAACAAGGCGTCACAGGCGTTATGGCGGGCGGAAATTTGATTGCCATGGACTGCGTATTTATTTTGCGCAGCGCCTTGCCGCCGGATGCACTTTTGCCCGGACTCGCTTTGCAAGACGGTAGTGTTGTGATCAACGCACAGTGCGAAACCAATCTGCCGGGTGTTTTTGCCGCGGGCGATTTGACAGGCAAGCCGCTGCAAGTGGCAAATGCCGTGGGCGAGGGACTTGTGGCCGCGCTGCGTGCGGCAGAATTTTTGGACAAGTAATTACATAACAAAAAATTTACAGAAAGAGGGTTTTTCTTTGAAACGCACAGATTATATTTCATGGGACGAATATTTTATGGGGGTGGCTTTGCTGACGGCACAGCGCAGCAAGGACGATTCCTCACAGGTGGGCGCGTGCATTGTGAGCCGCGAAAACAAAATTTTATCCATGGGTTATAACGGCATGCCGACCGGCTGTTTTGACGATGATATGCCATGGGAGCGCGAGGGCGACCCGCTGAAAACCAAATATATGTACGTGTGCCACGCAGAATTGAATGCCATTTTAAACCATGTTTCCGGCACGGGCACACTGAAAGGTGCACGCCTTTACACCACGCTGTTTCCGTGTAACGAATGTGCAAAAGCCATCATTCAAAGCGGCATTGCGCAGATTATCTATTATGACGACAAATATGCCGACACGCCCGCCGTAAAAGCGAGCAAGCGCATGTTTGACATGGTGGGCATCCGCTATATGTCATACCAAAAAACAGGCCGCGCCGTGACGATTACACTTTAAAACAAAACGATATAACAAGAAAAAGGCCACCCAGTGATGGGTGGCCTTTGAAGTGGCAAAGATTACTCTTCTTCCTTCATTTTGGCGAAGCAGTCGCTGCAGTAGACAGGACGATCTTCGCGGGGTTTGAACGGGACTTTGGCTTCTTTGCCGCAAGATGCACACACTGCTGTGTACATTTCACGAGTGCCTCTGCCTGCGTTTTTGCGGGCGTCGCGGCAAGTTTTGCAACGCTGGGGCTCATTTTCGAAGCCACGGCTTGCATAGAATTCCTGTTCACCGGCGGTGAAAACGAATTCGTTGCCACAATCTTTGCATACTAATGTTTTGTCTTCGTACATTTTGGGTATCTCCATTCGGATTATAGTATTTGCCCGCGGAAGGATTCAAACCGACACCTTTGATCTTGGACCAACGCTCTGCATTAAGCTACTTGGGGCATATATTTTAAACGCACTTTGCGTTTAGGAACTACTTCAGCTTTGCGCGCACGCGCTGTAAGGCATTGTCTGTCGCTTTTTCGGAGATAGACAGCCTTTTTGCGATGTCCGCGTAGGTTTCGCCTTCTAAAAACAGGCGCAGTACCTGCTTTTCAAGAGGCGAAAGCCGCTTCGTGATACTTTGCATGGCAAGCGCATATTGTTCGCTTTCCATGAGTAAATCTTCAGGGCCGGGAGCACTTTCGGTTTCATTAAACGGAACAGAGGTGTTGAGCGGTTTATGTTTTTGACGCGTTGCCGCTTTGGCCGCGGAAGAAATGGCATTTTGAATACAAACGCCCGCATAGGTTTTGAAATTGGCACCTTTATCGGCATCAAACGACCCGATGGCGCTGAACAGAGCAATCAGCCCTTCTTGCACAGCGTCTTCAAAATCGAGCCCTGGACAAATCGCCCGCGCCGCATAAGAGCGCATCGCCGGCATCATTTTGGCAATTAAACCGGCAAGCGCCTGTTCATCGCCGCATTTTGCCTTTTCGATTTCAAGTAGGATATCTTCATCCTGCATACACGTTCTCCAAAACCTTTTTAGACTTCTATATTATACAAAACGCAAATCGCAAAGTCAAGTTTATTTTTACGATTTGACGAAAATTTGTACAATAGTAATAGTTTATGCAAATTTATTTGTGCTTATTCCACGGTGCTTTCCGCAATTTCGGCGGCTTCGTCGCTTTGCACGGTGACATTGCGAATCCATTTGCCACTGCGAATGCGCAGCACCGCCAAAAACGCCTTGATGGGTGAATCGAGTTTGAGCGCAATATACACGAGCGGCACCGGCAGTTTCAGCACAAGGCCGGTTAAAATGCCCATGGGAATGCTGACGCACCACAGCGCACCGCAATCAAACACAAAGGCCGAGCGCGTGTCGCCGCCGCCGCGCAAAATGCCCACAATGCAGGTTAAATCGACACCGAGCACGAGTTGCAGCAACGCAAGCACACCGATGACACTGTATGCCGCGGCATAGGTTTCGGGCGTGATTTTATAGATGCTTAAAAATGCCGGACGCACAAGAAGCATCACGATACAGTTGAAAATGCCCATCACAACGGAGAATACAATCAAAGTATTCGCCACTTTTTGTGCGCGGATGCGATGGCCTTCGCCGATGGTTTTGCCCGTCAACACCGCCGCCGCGTTGGCGACGCCCACGATGCTTACAAACGTGAGCTGGTTGAGCACGTTGCCGATGCTGTGCGCCGCCACAAACACGGTGCCGATATGCCCCATGATGATGCTTGTGACAGAAAAGCCGATGCCCCACAAAAGCTCGTTGCCCACCACCGGCAGGCTGTGCGTGATGTAGTTCTGCACCACATTTTTGCAGCGGTGAAAGCAATGGCCAAAGTGAAATTTGACCACTTTTTCGTAGCCGTACATGTAAAAAATGACGAGGAGCAGTTCTGAACAGCGCGCAAGCACCGTGCCGACAGCCGCGCCGCGCACTTCAAGCCGCGGTGCGCCAAATTTGCCGAAAATGAACATATAGTTGAAAAACACGTTCACAAAAAAGCTGATGCCATAGATGCAAGTGCTCACTTTTACCTGCTCTACACCGCGCAAATTCATCATATAATTGCTCGAAATGCTGTATGGAATATACGAAAGCGCCACCAAGGTAAGATAGCTGACGGCCGCTTTGGTGATGTCTGCCTCCTTGGTGTAAATGCCGATAATCTGCGCGGGAAACAGCAAAACAAGCGCCGTGAACAGCACGCTGACAACGGTAATCACCTGCATGCTGATGCACATGACTTCGCGAATGCTGTCGATGTCTTTTTTGCCCCAATATTGTGAGATGAGCACCGCCGCACCGGATGATAGTCCGAAGCCGAGCGACATCAAAATGGAAAACGGCTGCCCACCAAGGTTTGCCGCCGAAATGGCGACATCGCCAAGACTGCCAAGCATCACACTGTCCATGACATTGACGCCGAAGCTAATCATATTTTGCAGCGCGATGGGAATGGCGATGGCAAGCACGGTTTTTAAAAAGCGTGCTTCAAAGATAAAATGTTGTTTGAGAAAAGATTTCGTCATAGGATGGAACCTCATGTTTCTGATAGACCGCTTTATTTTTGTTCGGGCGGCTGTTTCATGGTGAGCGCAATGCGTTTTTTGACGGGGTCGACACTGAGTATCCACACGGTGACAATGTCGCCCACTTTGAGCATCTCACTTGGATGGCGAATAAATTTATTGCTGATTTGGCTGACGTGCACAAGGCCGTCTTGATGCACGCCGATGTCGATAAATGCGCCAAAGTCGATGACATTGCGCACCGTGCCAATCATCTGCATGCCCGTTTTCAAGTCTTTCATATCCATTACGTCCGTGCGCAGCAATGGTTTTGGCAAGCTGTCGCGCATGTCGCGCCCCGGCCGCAAAATTTCGGCAATCATGTCCTCGAGCGTCGGCACACCGACACCCACGTCTGCGGCCAATTTTGTCATGCCGATTTTTTTGGCCTCCTGCTGCAACAATGCCACAGCCGGTGTGCCGATATCGGCGAGCGCAAAGCCGCAAAGCTGCAACAATTTTTCGGCGGCGGCATAGCTTTCAGGGTGCACCGCGGTGGCATCGAGCGGATTTTTCGCGCCCGGCACGCGCAAAAAGCCTGCGCACTGCTCAAATGCTTTCGGCCCGAGTTTCGGCACTTTCAGCAGCTCTTTGCGGCTTTTAAAAGCGCCCGCTTCCTCGCGCTTCTTGACGATATTTTTTGCTGTGGCGGCACTGACACCGGCCACGCGGGAGAGCAGCGGCGCAGAGGCCGTGTTGAGGTCGACACCGACCGTGTTGACGCAGTATTCCACCACGCCGTCAAGCGCGCCCGACAGTTGTGCCGCCGGCATATCGTGTTGATATTGCCCGACGCCGACTGCTTTTGGGTCGATTTTCACAAGTTCCGCAAGCGGGTCTTGCAAGCGACGTGCAATCGAAATGGCGCTGCGCAAATTGACATCGTATTCCGGAAATTCCTCGGCGGCAAGTTTTGACGCGGAATACACGCTTGCGCCCGCTTCCGACACCACCATATAGCTGACCGGCAGACCAAGCTCGCTGATGACTTCGGCGGCGAAAATTTCGGTTTCCTTGCTGGCCGTGCCGTTGCCGATGGCGATAATTTCCACTTTGTGCTTTTGAATCAGTGCTTTCACGATGCGTTTTGCTTCATCGACACGTTTAAATTCCGGCGTCGGGAATACCACGGCGGTGTCGAGCACTTTGCCGGTGGCATCCACCACAGCGGTTTTGCAGCCCATGCGATAGCCGGGGTCAAGCCCGAGCGCCACTTTGCCCTTGATGGGCGGTTGCAGCAAAAGCTGTTCTAAGTTTTTGCTGAACAGCCGAATCGCACCCTCGCACGCTTTGTCGGACAGTTCTGTGCGAATTTCACGCTCCATACTCGGGTGAATGAGCCGCGTAAACGCATCCTCGGCCGCAAGCAAAACTTGCGCGCCGCACAGCGAATTATTCTTCACAAATCGGCTCTGCAAAAAGGCCGTGGCACGGATGGGGTCTACTTCAATGCTGACTTTCAAAAAGCCCTCACGCTCGCCACGATCCACTGCCAAAACGCGATGGCTCGCCATTTTTGCGGTGGCTTCGGTGTAGTCGTAATAACCGGCATACACGCTGTCGGTGTCTTTTTTGGCCGCTTTGCTTTTCAGCATGGCCGCCGTGTGATAATAGCTGCGCAAAGTCGCACGCAAGGCGGCAGAATCAGACATTTCTTCCGCCAAAATATCCCGTGCGCCCGCGAGTGCCGCGTCGACGTCCGCCACTTCTTCCGCGATGTACTCCGCCGCCAAAACAGCCGGATCATCCCCTGTTTTTTGCTCCATAATGCGTGCGGCAAGCGGCGATAAACCGCGTGCCTTCGCCATGCTGGCGCGTGTTTTGCGCTTCGGTTTATACGGTCTGTATAAATCTTCAAGTTCTGCCATTGTTTTTACATTCTGTAAAGCGGCGGCAAGCGCGTCCGTCATCGCGCCCTGCTCGGTAATCGTGTTGGCCACGGTTTCTTTCTGCTCGTCCAGTTTGCGCAGATATGCGAGCCGTTCGCCGAGTTCGCGCATGGTTTGGTCGTCCATGCTTCCGGTGACTTCTTTGCGATAACGCGCGATAAATGGAATGGTGTTGCCCTCGTCAATCAGCGCGATGGTTGCGGAAACATTGGCGACGGTGAGCTTCAATTCCGTCGCGAGAAGGTTTGCATAGTGCGTTGCGTCTGTCATTTTTGTTTCTCCGTTCTCATTTTTTTGCGCCGCCAAAGCAAGGCGCAGTAGCATCCCCAAACGAGGATTCCGCCGGCTGTGATGTATCCTGAAAGGCGCAGACCCGGCGTGTGATAGGTGAAGATGATTTCGTTTTCGCCCGCGCGGCCAAGCACGGCGCTCATGCCGCCCGACACTTTTTCAACCTTGGTTTCCACGCCGTTGACGGTGGCCGTAAAGCCGCTGTCATATGGCACGGAGAAAAACACGAGATTGTCTTTGGCGAGGGTGATGTTGGCCGTAAAACCGCTGCCGTCTGCCGTAAATGCGGTAGACGCCTGTGTGCGGCGGTGTGCAATGTCTTGCTGATAGGCGGCGTACGAAAAGTCGGCGGTGTCGAACACGCGCGTCATATTTTGTCCGTACAGCGCGATTTGTTCGTCCGATAGGCCAATGGCACGCACGAGTAAATTCGCACGCGACGCCTCGGCAATGGTGGCAAAATCCGTCATGGAAATATATTCGTCATAGGCAAAACCCATCGGCAGTTCGTTTTCGTTTTTAAAATAGGTGAAGGTTTCGTCCTTGTGGTCGAACGTCCAACCATATTGATTGTTTTCGGTGGAAAACGCGTCGGCCTCTTTGTTTGGCGTGATGGTGTAACGTGTGCTGAGCAAGCCGCGCAAGGCATACAGCACCGGCTCGGGCTTACTGGACACGTCGCGCTTGACGCCAAACTGCGGATAAAACTCCATGATGGACGGCGTGACGACGCTGTTGAAAAATTGCAGGCACGATTTTTGTGTCCACATACTGATATTATCATAACATTTGTAGCTGTCAATGCGGTAAAAATCTTCACCCCAATCGATATTTTGCGCGGCATCATAGTCTTGGCTGCGATATTCGGCATCGCCATCCCACTGCGGAAACTTGCCGAGCGAGATGTGAATGACCGAATAAAACACCGAAAACCCAAGCACGGCGGCAAGCAACATCGGCGCAAGTTTCACCTTGCTTTTGGCCATGCGCAGCACGAGATAAAACAGCAAAAGGCCGGCGAGCGCAATGCCGTAAGACAGCCAAAACTGTGCGGGATTGTTGGCGACGCCGAAGCTCCACGCTTCTTCCACTTTTTTGGGCACCAGGCCGAATACCGCAAATGCCGCCGTGATAATGGCAACGGTTTTAATGCCGCCGACAACGTCGATATCGTCGCTCTCAAGCGCCTGCATGGTGGCGGCGCACATCAAGAGAATCGGCATGTAAAACCAGCGGGCATAATAGCTTGAATTGAGCGCGTAAAACGCCGAATTGAGCACCGGCACAAACGCCATGAAAAAACAGACCCATAGCACTTTTGTGGTGGCGCTTTTTTTGCGTGCACGCACATAGGCAAGCACGCCCGCACAGCTCACCACCGGCAGCCACGCCGTCAAACTCGTGTGTTTGATGACACCCTCGGTGTAAATGGACGGCAGATAGGTGGGGTCGGGCGGGAGAAAGAGCGAGGTGAAAATCGCGAAATACTGCTGCACGCGATAATACATCAAAAAGCCGAAACCGCTCGACAAATCCACCGTGCGCGGGTTATCTTTGAGGCAGAGCATCGCGGGAATCAGCAACAGACAGCCCATCGCCACGCCAAGCAAACTTTCAAACGTCAGCACGACAAAACGGCGCAGTTTGATGCGATATTCGCCCGAGAGTATTTTGCAGATAAAATAAAGGAATAAAAAGACAATTTCGCCGACGAAGAAAAAGTAATTGTTGATTAAATTAACGGCGACCACAAGCGGAAAAACGCCGCGTTGCTGGTCGTAAACATATGCATCGAGCGCCCAGAGTAAAAACGGAAACAGCGCGATGCAATCGACAAAATGGTTGAAAAATGTGTTGTAAACCGTGAAGCCCGACAGTGCGTACAAGCACGATGCCACCACCGCAAAGTTGCGTGTTTTGGCGTAGCGACGCAGATAACAAAACGCACCAAGCCCCGCCACACCGAATTTAATCATGAACATCGGCACCATCGAAAACGGCACAAGTGCTTTTGGCAAGAGCGTTGTCAGCCAAAAAAACGGCGAGCCGAGCAGGTAAAACGAATAGGAATTAACCGCCGACGAGCCGAGGTCGGTTTCCCAGCTCCACTGCCCTGCGCTGTGCTTAACAAAGTCGTTCATATAGGTGTAAAACGGAATTTGTTGGCTGTTAAAATCGCCACAATACTGAAACAATCCCTTGTCCACAATCAAAAAGGGCAGAAAAATGAAAAAGGCCGTCGCGGCGCACAGGCAAAAGGTCAGCAGATATCCTTTGCCCTGTTTTTTTTCGGTAAGACTACTCATATTGCAAAACTCCTGTTATACTATAAAATAAAAGAACCATTTTGGAGGTGCTTTCACATGAAAAAATTTGCGTTTAACGCGCTCATCGCCCGCATGAAATACATCACGCGATGGGGGTTGATGCGTGCCGGCCGCGCGGAGTCGCTCAGTGAACACACGGCCGACGCTGCCATTTTGGCGCACACGCTCGCGCTTGTTTCCGTGAACATTTTCGGCACAAATGTTCGCCCCGAAACCGTCGCCGTTGCTACATTATACCACGATGCGAGCGAAATTTTAACCGGCGATATGCCGACGCCCGTCAAGTATAAAAACGAAACACTGCGCAGTGCCTACAAAGCACTGGAAGCACAGGCGGCGGACACCTTAACCGCGCTGCTGCCCGCTGAATTGCAAGGCGAAATGGGCGGCTATCTGCACGAAAGCGTGCTCACACCGGCGGAGCAAACGCTGCTCAAGGCGGCAGACAGGCTTTCGGCGCTGATTAAATGTATCGACGAAGAACAGAGCGGCAACCGCGAATTTGCAGGTGCAAAAGCGCAACAGACCGCCGCACTGACGGCCATGCATTGCCCTGAGGCGGATTATTTTATGGCGCACATGCTGCCGTGCTATACGCTGACCTTGGATGAGCTGTCAAAGGTGTGAAGCACAATGCAAGCGCTGACAAACCGTGACACGGCAAGGGCAGAGCCCTTGCCCTACTCATTGATTATTCCCGCTGCAAATCAACCGCTTGTGCGATGATTTCGTCTATGTCTGTGAAATGCAGCATACTGCAACACTCACGCCGCAACTGCGCCGCGCCGTGCAGACCATGCATATACCATGCCGCGTGCGTGCGCGCCTGCTGCATGGCGACAAATTCGCCCTTGTCCTCGCACATATCATAAATATGCTTGCGCAATATGCGAAAACGTTCTTGCAGCGATGGTTTTTCCGGCGCCGGCATACCGTGCAACACCGCCGCGATTTCGGCAAAAAGCCACGGATTGCCCATTGCACCGCGCCCGACGGCAACACCGTCACAGCCGGTATCGGCGAGCAGTTTCACGGCATCTTCGGCGGATAAAACATCGCCGTTTGCCACAACCGGAATCGACACCGCCGCTTTGATGGCGGCAATTGCCTCGGTGTGAATGCCCGGCACGTACATTTCGGCGCGTGTGCGTCCGTGAATGGTGAGCATGGCAACGCCTGCATTTTCACAGCGTTTTGCCACTTCTATGCCCGTGAGCGTGTCCTCATCCCAACCGATGCGCATTTTTACGCTGACGGGATAATTCTGTGCGTTTTGCACCACATTTTTGGCGATTTCACCCGCGAGAATCGGGTTTTTCAAAAGCGCACTGCCTGCGCCGCCGCCTGTAATTTTTGGTGCCGGACAGCCCATATTGATGTCGATAAAATCAAACGGCACACGATATTTTCCGCCTGCTGTCATGGCCGTGGCCTCGCCCATTGTCTGCGCGTCCGCGCCGAATAATTGAATGCCATATGGCACGTTGCCACCGCCGCCGGCCATGAGTTGCGGGCTTTTTTTGTCGCCCATGGTGAGCGCTTTCGCACTGACCATTTCACTGACGGTGCACACGGCGCCGTGTGCCGCACACAAATGTCGCATGGTTTTGTCGGTTACGCCCGCCATCGGGGCAAGCGACGCGCCGTTTGCAATCATCAAATTTCCAAACTTCATATTCTACCCTTAAACTTTCACGATTCTTAATAGTATACCATATTTTCGTAAAATATGATATACTATTTACAACAGAAAAACGGAGGAAACACTTTTGAAATTACTGGTTTTAGACGGAAACAGCATCATCAATCGTGCCTTTTATGGCATCAAACTGCTCACCACAAAGGACGGCCGCTTTACCAACGCCATCGTTGGTTTTATGAATATTTTGCAAAAGCTGCTCGGCGAAGAAAATCCGGACGAAGTTGCCGTTGCGTTTGATTTACGTGCGCCCACCTTTCGCCATAAAATGTATGACGGCTACAAGGCAGGCCGCAAAGGAATGCCCGAAGAACTTGCCGCACAGATGCCGATT
>JAVXRV010000056.1:0-11762 GCA_036643515.1 Ruthenibacterium sp. | reverse complement strand
CCTGGCCCACTGCTTAGAAGGCAGTTGCTCTATCCACCTGAGCTATGGGCGCGAATGTACGGCCTATCGGAACACTGCCTTAATATATTACTATATGCGGCGTGAATTGTCAAGGACAATTTTCGCATTCTTACCCTGTTTTGGCCGTTTTGCGCACAGATTTGCCATTCAAAACAATTTTTTCTTTTTGAAGTAAACAAGACAGGCCACAATGACCACAATACTTAAAACAATCACGCCAATATAGCCGTAGCGCCATGTGATTTCGGGCATGGTGGTAAAGTTCATGCCATACCAGCCGACAATCAGCGTGAGCGGCAAAAAGATGGTGGTGATGACGGTGACAAGCTGCATTGTTTTATTCATATTATAATTGATGTTTGCCTCGTACGCCTCACGCACATGCACCAAACTTTCGCATAGCGCCTGTGTACTGGCGCAAATGCGTGACGTTTTGTCGGTGAACACCGTAAAATAACGCAAATCGGCATCCTCAAACAAATCATTTTCATTCTCTTGCAACGCTTCACCGATATCCGTGAGCTGTTCATAATAATGCTTTTGCAGCGTTAATTCGTTTTTGAGCGCAAATATTTTGCGGTTCATATTTTTATCGTTGGCTTCTTTGAGCAGGGAATGCTCCATGTCCAAAATCACTTTTTCGGTTTTTTCGAGCACGAGATTGCTTTTGAGCAGCAGACGATCAAACACGCCATACACCACTTTTTCAAGCGTAATATTTTGTTTGTATCGGCCGATTGCATCTTCAAACAGCGCACGCGTGCTGCCGTCCTCGTCTGTGATTTCCACCAAAACAAACATATTTTTTTTGAGAAACAGGCCGATGCGGTCGCGTTTTTCGTGCACGTTTTCTACATTGACAATATTGATAATGCCAAAGCTGAATGTGTCGTACACCTCAAGATTGGTGCGAAACGGCGTTTCGTCCACACGGCACTCATGCACCGGAATCTCCGAAAAACCGAGCGTGGGATACAGCGATTCAAGCTCCGGCAGCGTGACATAGCCCGCCACAATCATCTCCGGACAAATGTCTGCCACGTCCACCGCATACACGCCGGATTCCTCCACAGAATAAAACATGATTTCTCCTCACATCATATCATTTTTTTGCTTTTTCATAGCAATAGCGGATGATGCTGTTGCGTTTTACAAGGCCGATAAAGCTGTTTTTGCCGTCAATCACGGGCACGAAATTTTGCGTCATTGCGGTGGATACAAGGTCATCCATGCTGGTTTCAACCTGCACACATTTATAATCACGTTTGCGCGGAATTTTCATGATGGGGGTGTTTTCTGCATCTTGCAAATTGAGATTTGAATTTTTTTTGATAAACCAGAGAATATCGCCCTCGGTGATGGTGCCGACATACTCCCCTGCCGGATTTAAAATGGGGATGGAGGAATAACGGTGATATTCCATTTTTTCAAGAGCCTGTCGCAGTGTAAAATCGTCTTCCAGATAGGCAACGTCCACTTTCGGGGTAAGGAAAAACAAAAGGTTCATAATGTGCATCCTTTGCTGTTTTGTCGATGAAACAGCTGTGCAATTTCATCCATATAGAGTATATCATATTCTGCGGCATTTTGTATGAATGTTTTGTAAATGCCACTGTAAAAAAAATAAATAATATGGTACAATAGAGGAAACAAACACGCAAACGTGAAATAAAGGAGTGCTATTCATGTACATCAAAGACAAACAAACGATTTGGGTTGCCACAGGCGACGCGCCTGTCTATCTGGTTCCCCGCATGGCAAACCGCCACGGGCTGATTGCCGGCGCTACCGGCACCGGCAAAACCATCACCCTCAAAGTGTTGGCGGAATCGTTCAGCGATATGGGCGTTCCGGTGTTTTTGGCCGACGTCAAAGGCGATGTTTCCGGCATGTGCGTGCCGGGCGAAATGACAAAACATATTCAAAAAAGCATTGATACGATGCATCTTGACAATTTTAAGTTTGCCGCTTATCCCACACGTTTTTTTGATGTATACGGCAAACTGGGCCATCCTGTGCGCACCACCGTGTCGGATATGGGGCCGCAACTGCTTGCGCGTTTGCTCGATTTAAACGACACGCAAACCGGTATTTTAAACATTATTTTTAAAATTGCCGATGACAAACAGCTTTTATTGCTGGACCTCAAAGATTTGCGCGGCATGGTGCAGTATGTGGGCGACAATGCCGCCGAATTTAAAACAGAATACGGCAATGTTTCCACGCAATCCATCGGCACGATTCAGCGCAGTTTGTTGACGCTTGAAGATGCCGGCGGCAATATTTTCTTTGGCGAACCGGCGCTTGACATCAACGACTGGATGCAGTGTGACACCGACGGACGCGGCTTTTTGAACTTGCTTGAATGTCAAGAATTGTTTCAACACCCGCTACTCTATTCGACGTTTTTGCTTTGGATGCTGTCTGATTTATACGAAATGCTGCCGGAGGCCGGCGACTTGGACAAGCCGAAAATGGTGTTTTTCTTCGACGAAGCGCATCTGCTGTTCAACGACGCACCCAAAGCGCTGCTTGACAAAGTGGAGCAGGTTGTGCGGCTGATTCGCTCGAAAGGCATCGGCGTTTACTTCATCACACAGCAACCGTCGGACATTCCCGACACGGTGCTGTCACAGCTTGGCAACCGCATTCAGCACGCCTTGCGCGCCTATACGCCCAACGACCAAAAGGCGCTGAAATCTGCCGCAAAATCTTTCCGCGCCAACCCGAAATTTGACGCTGAAACCGTATTGACACAGCTTGGCACGGGCGAGGTTTTGATTTCTCTGCTCGACGAGGACGGTGTGCCGACCGTTGTGGAACGTGCCAATGTTTTGCCGCCGCAGAGCAGTATGGCCGCGGCAGATCCCGCTTCGATTGACCATGCCATCAAGGCAAGCCCGCTGTACAGCAAGTATGAGCAGGTTGTTGACCGAGAATCTGCCTATGAAGATTTGGAAAAAGTGTCGGCGCAAAAGCAGGCCGAGGCCGATGCGGCCGCGCAAGAAAAAGCCGAGGCCGACAAGGAAAAAGAAGAACAAAAAGAGGCGCTTGCCGCCGCGCGTCTTGAAAAAGCGCAAGCTGCGGCCGAGCGCGCGAAGCATCCGGTGCGCCGCGGAAAATCCGCCCTTGAAAAAACGGTGGACTCCACGCTTTCCACCGTCGGGCGCGAATTTGGGCGACAGTTGATTCGCGGGTTGTTCGGCAATCTGCGCAGATAATTTTGCACTGCATTATTTCGCAAATAAAAAGCTCCGATTCCATTGAATCGGAGCTTTTTTGTTTGCATTATGCCTTTGTTTTTGCTTTTGTCTTTGCCTTTTCCGGTTCTTTGGCTTTGTTGTCGGGGGCAAGGAATTTGTATACAAGCGCCGCGAGTGCACCGCCGACAAGCGGTGCTACAATGAACACCCATACTTGGCTGAGGGCAAGACCACCGGTGAGCAACGCCGGCCCAAAGCTGCGCGCGGGGTTGACCGAGGTGCCGGTAAACGGAATGCCAAGAATGTGAATCAGCGTCAAGGTGAGGCCAATCACAAGGCCGGCAACGGAACTGTTTTCTACTTTGGATGTGACGCCGAGAATGGCAAGCACAAAGACAAAAGTCAAAACAATTTCAATCAGAAGCGCCTGCCCGAGGCTTGTGCCGAGCGCACTTGCCTCGCCATAGCCGTTTGCGCCGAGCGATTCGTTCGAGCCGAAAAACACGCAGAGCAGTGCCGCACCTGCGATGCCGCCGAGGAACTGTGCCACGAGGTAGCCGGCAAAATCTTTGACACTGATTTTACCCGCCACAAGCATGCCCATGGATACGGCCGGATTGATATGACAGCCGGACACATTGCCAATGGAATAAGCCATGGCCACGATGGAAAGGCCGAACGCAAAGGCGATTAAAAGCGTGGAGAACGCCAGAGGAATCGGCTCAAGTCCCTTGCCGAGCAAGGTGTTGGCCGCAACCGCGCTGCCACAGCCGAAAGTGACCAGAACCGCCGTGCCGATAAATTCCGCAATGTATTTTTTCATCTAAAAATGCCTCCCTGTATATTTTGTTTTTAAAAAACTTTCAAATTTATGCACCTTTGTGCGTTGTTTTATACTGAAACCACATGCCAAGGCCGGCAAGCACAACACCGGCCGCAACCGGCAAATAAAGCCAAATGCCCTGTGTGCCAAGCAGTGCCGTGACGCCGGTCATCATCAAAATGCTTTTGGCCGCCGTCAACCCGCCGCCGAGCGCGGTTGCAAAAATCAGCACCGGTCGCGTGAATTTTACTGCCAAAACGCCGAGCAAAATGCCGCCCACAACAATGACAATCCACATGATGGTTTCATTGGGAATCAGGCTTTGCATACAGATGGCAAAAAGCACGAAGCTCAATAGAAAAACGCCCATTAAATATAGTTTGAAAGAGATGAGCACGAAAATTACGCCCAGTGCAAGCGCAGCAATCCACGGCACCCACGTCGGCGGCGTGAATAGCGCGGCAATGATGTAGCCAAGCACACCGCCCACCACGAATGACATCAATGCCACCCATATTTTTTGCAGTTTATATCCGAAAAAGCAGTGCAGCAATGACCATAAAATGGTAATGACTGCGCCAAGTGCCGCAAAAGTTGTCATTTTTTCCATCAGTATTTCTCTTTTCTAAAAAATCAGTGTCGGCTCAGTCTTTTGCCGCCGCAGCAACTGCTGTTGCACCGGTGACGGCGGTGTCTGTGGCCGCGTTGATGTCGGCGTTGATGCAGTCAATGGCAATCACGACGCCAAGCGCATACAGCGCATCTGCATCGTTGACAACGTCGATTTCATAACTGTCGCCCCAACTAATCCATTTTTGTGCGATGGTGGCAATGACAACATCGTCTTTGGTGATATTGTAATCGTGGTCGAGCAAATTGCCCTTGATATCCCAGCCGAGTTCTTTGACTTCAAAGTGCGGCACGACGCTAATTTTGCGTTCAATTTCCACTTCTTTTCCCTCGACGGTAATATAATATTTCGAGAGAAAGCTCAGCACTTTTTGATGCACGGTGACCAATTCTTTTTCTTGCATGTCTTGAATGCTGAGTTTATGGCCAAGGCTGAAAATTTTGCCGATGACCTGATAAAGATTTTCTGCATTTTCGTTTGCCACGAAAAATTTGTCGCGAATGGAAAACACTTTTTGTTTGATATAAAGCTTCATATGAACGCTCCTCTTTTATTTCCATGGTATAAACGCCGCCTTTCGGCGGCGTTTATCATTGCATCTATTTCAGATAAGCGGACGAACAATAGGCATCCATGCCATTGTACAGTACGCGTGACCAACCGTTGTCATACTTTGCGGTGCGTTGCAACACAGTACCCGCCGGCACGGTGCCGAGAATTTGTGCCGTCAAATCTGCGTCAATATGCATTCTGAGTGCTGCCGTGGTGGTGACGTTGCCGTCGAGATACACCGGCGTGCCATAATTGACGACGCCCGCACCGTTGCCGCTGCCCGGCGTATAGGGTGCATTCATGGTGTTCGGGCAAGTGGTGCTGACATACTGTGTGGCGCAATAGGCTTCGGTGCCATTGTAAGAAATGCGCGACCACACGCCATCTCTTGAAATGCCGGTGCGCGTAAATTCACGTCCGGCCGGCACGGTTTCAAGAATTTTGCCGCCGAGGCTCGGATTCGCACGAATGTGCAAGTTGGAAACCGTGAACACTTCGTCGCCGTTGCTTGCAAATGCGGTCGGCTGTGCCGGTGCATCTTTGCTGAGATATTGTGTGGCACAATAGGCCGTGCGGCCACCATACTGCACTTCGGAAAAATGGTTGTCTAAAATGCCGGTGACATGAATGGCACTGCCTTTTGGTGCGGTGCCGATGACAGCCGCATCCATCGAACATGCGGCGTGCATGCGCAAGGCCACGGTGGTGTACATGGTGGAATCTTCCGCAATTTTGTTGACACCTGCCGGCAAGCCGGTTTTGGTAGGAATTTGTGCCTCCGGTGTTTCTGCAAGCGCTTGGCTCGACAGATATTCATCGTCGCAATAGGCAACGCCGCCGTCATATTCCACCTGCGCCCACATGCCGTCGATGTTGCCGATTTCGTGAATGGCCGTGCCTTTTTTGACAACGCCAAGCACATTCGAGCCGAGCGATGCACTGTCGCGCATACGCAAGTTTACTTTTGCATACACAATGGCATCCACCGGCGTCGCTTGGTCAACCTGTGCATTTGCGAGCGGGTCTTTGAATGGCGTATCCGTCAAATATTTGCCGAATACATAGGCTTTTTTGCCATTGAAGTTGATTTCGTCCCAGCCGCTCTTGGAGGTGCCCGTCACGGTCACTTTGTCGTTTTTGAGCAGCGTGGCGATGATATTTGCATGATCGTTATAGTTGTCGCGCACATGCAGCGGCCCTGTGCTGTACATCACCTTATTGGTCGGTGACATGACCACTTTTCCGGCGGCCGTTTCCACATGCTGGTCGTTGTCAATCACTTTAACCACCTGTGTGCCGGTGGTGTCGCCGGCAACAATGTCGCCGAGATAATCGATGCAAACCCAGTCGCCTTCGAGAATGCCGTCTACGGAATCAATTTTTGCGTCCACAGTCGCAAAAATCAGCTCCACACCGTCCTCGGTGCGGATACAAAGATTGTTCATGGTTGCGCCAATCACCGTGCCGGCTACTTCATTTGTCTGTTGGCCAAACCCGCCAAAAAAACCGGCACCAATCGCAACCGGTGCCTGTGTCATCCGGCCGTCGCATGCGGTAATGGAAAGAACCA
This sequence comes from Ruthenibacterium sp., assembly GCA_036643515.1. Lineage (GTDB taxonomy): Bacteria > Bacillota > Clostridia > Oscillospirales > Ruminococcaceae > Ruthenibacterium. Next base: position 4,962 of record JAVXRV010000056.1, on the reverse strand, counting down.
AGGCCATTGCCGCACAAATTGCAATTACTTTTTTGAATGCTTTTTTCATCACAAATCTCCTCTTTGTCTTGAAATAAATTCTTTCTTTTATTGCGATAATTATATCATACATTTTAAAAAAAGTAAGGACTTGTGCATTTTTTGTACTTATTAGCGCAAAACGTGTAGCTTTTTGTGAAGTTTGTGCAAAAAAACGCCCCACACGCCGTCGAGGGCATATGGGGTAATTCTATCGTAATGTGAAATCACATGGCGAGATATTTACTTTTTTTCGTCGTATCTTCTCTTGCTGCGCACGGCCTCTGCCATGGGCATGCCGGTGTCGTAATCGAGTTGGCGCGGCTCATATTCTTCGTTTTCGCGCTGGCGGGTATAGCCGTCATTTTCCCACGCGGGTGTTTTTGTTGTCCGCCACGGACGCGCCGCCCATTGATAGCCGCGGTATAAATCGCGCGTGTCGTTCATCTGCTGTAACAGTGCATCGTGCAAGCGGTCGCGCACCGCGGCCGACGTTGCGTCGTCAATCAAATTATGCACTTCGGCGGGGTCTGTCTGCATATCATAAAACTCGTCGGTGTCGCACAGATGCAGCACAAGCTTGTACCGCCCGTCTGTCACCGCGCGCATCGGCTGCAAGCCGCCAAAGCCGTCGTGGTCGACTTCATAACGCGTAAATTCGGTGAACACATAGGAGTCAATCGCAATCTGCGGGTCTGCAAATTGCGGCAACATGCTTTTGCCCTCCAAAAGTTTTGGCACAGGCACGCCCATGTAATCCAGAATGGTGGGTGTGAGGTCAATGTGCGAGGCCGGTGCCGTGACGACACCTGTTTTGCCGCAACGAACGAGCAGCGGAATATTGGCGATTTCTTTGTATGCCACGGAATTTTTCATCTGCAAACGATGGTTGCCGAGCATGTCGCCGTGGTCGGACGTGAAAATAACCATTGCCTCCGGTGCCACTTCGTTTATTTTGTCGAGCACGCGGCCGATTTCCATATCCACAAAGCTGTTGCAGCCGAGGAACAGCGCGAGCGAATCATTGGGCGCGTGCAACCTTTCGGGGCTTGCGTGCAAGGCACCACCCGCCCAAAGCTGCTGCATCAGCGGTTTTTTGCTCAAATCGTCGCCGTAATTTTCACTTGCCGGCATCGATACACCGCGATACATCGTGTTATACGGTGCAGGACAAAGGCATGGGCCGTGCGGCTCGTCATACGAAACCGTGAGGAAAAAATCGCTGTTTTTGTGCGCGTCAAGAAACGAAAGTGCACGCGTGGAACAGCGGTGCGCATAGGTGAATTCTGCCGTCATATCAGGGTCATACGCCGTTTTCGCAAGGCGGCTGCGGCGCTTTTCATCGTCTGTCAACTCGTCCAAATAGCGGCGCATATCATACCAATAATCGGCGTCCCATCCCTCGGGACACACGCCGTTGCCGAAATAATCGCTGCCGTCCAGATGCCATTTGCCGATGTAGCCGCAGTGAATGTTGTGGTCTGCAAGACGTTGGCCGACGGTTTTGACATTGTCGCCCATGGCGATGCTGTTGGTTACCATGCCGTTTGAGTGCGGAAAAAGGCCTGTAAACAGCGCCGAGCGTGCAGGGCCGCACACCGGCTGACAGGTATAAGCGTTTTCATAACGCAGGCCGCTTTGCGCAAGCGCGTCAAGGTTTGGCGTGTGCATGGCGGCATTGCCATAACAGCCGAGCATGTCTTTGCGCGTGGTGTCGGTCATGAGTAAAATTACTTGTTTTGCCATATTTCTGCCTCCTAACTTTCCGTTCCCCATGCTTCAATTTGCGTGAGCGCCGGAAATGGCGATTCGCCCTCCGCCATGATGAGTTTGCCGAGTGTGAGTGTTTGCACCGTGCGCGGACTGATGGCAAAACATTGCGATTCAGCGTCGTTTGTGAGGGCCAATACTTCATTTGTGCCGTCATCGAACGTCACCGTTGCACTTGTCCAGTAATTGTCGTGCGGATAATCGGCGCGCAGTGTCAGCCGAATTTCGTCAAGCGTTACTTTGCGCCCAAAATCGAGCGTCAGTGCGGCATTCGGGTCGCGATTGATGCCCCAGCTTTGGTACGGATAATTGCCGTGCGACGTATTTTCAAACATGCCGTCCACCGCGTTGCGTGCGGCAAACACCGCTTCGCCGCGCGTTTCCACATTGGCCTTTGCGTGCGGGTAAAAGGTTTTGTTTTCGTGTTCGTCATACACATTCAGCGCGAGGTTGCGGCGCTTTGCAATTTCACCCGGTGTTGCCGCGCGTGCGCGCAACAAGTGGCACATGCCGGTAAAGCTTTTCGGCGAATAGTTCGGCCGTTTGCCCTCCTCGGGAATATAAAACACCATGCTGACACCCGCCACATAAACAAGTGCCCACGGCATGCTGTCCTCAAGCTGTATCATGCAATAGCGGCCGGGTTTTTCGGTTTCAAGCGTCACTCTGTCGCCGGCATTATAAGCGCCCGCATACACAAGGCTTGTTTTTTCGCCCGCAACACTGCTTGCAAGCTCTTTTTCGGTAGATGCAATAATTTTCAATTTCAAAAGGCTCATCCTTTTTCCTCCTCATATCACAAGGTGATTACCACGCAAGGCAAATGCCTTTCGGCTGTTCGGGCGTAAACAAAAGTGCTTTTCCGTATCCGTGCTGTCCGTTTGCGCAGAGCATATCCACTTCGGAAATGGCTTCGCCATGGCTGATCATCAAGGTAATTTCTCTGCCGTCTTTGACGATGTGCACGGCCTCCGCTTGCGCTTTTGTGATGGTTTTGTCAAGACGGAACGACGTAACCGGCACGATTTCTGCCGTCAGATTTGCATTTTTTCCGGCGGCATCCACGGAAATTACCGTAAAAAAGCTTGTAAAACCGTCGGATTTTTGGCAAATTTTCACGGCATCGCCCTCGTGCAGCGCATTGTAGTCTTTTGAATACGGCGCTTTATACGGTGTCATGGCGAGGTTTTCGCCGAGAAAATGCACCTGTGCCGACGCTTTGTTTCCGCTCCACTGTACTGCGTTTTTCTGCGTGGCAATGGCACCGGCGCCGAAATGGAAGTTTTGTTCATAGGTGTGTGTGCCCTGCGCGTAAAATTCGTCCACGAGAATAAAAATATCGGGTTTCACAAAGACAATTTTGCGGCCGGCCAACACGCCTTTGTCCATATAGCCGAGGTGCATGCCGCTGATGTAATCGGCAGATTCGGTATACACCGCCTCACCTTTGAGCGGTTGCGCGAGTTTGCCATAACCCCAACTGTCGATGCAGGTGCTGAAATCATCGTCGTCCACGCGGGTGGTGTTGTGGGCGGCGGGCAGTTTTAATTGACGGCGCAGCGGCGTATTGACATACGTATAGCGTCCGCTGTCGATGAGAATATCCTCGCCAAATGCCGACACATCCACATGCAATAAATCGGCATGGCCATGGCCGCTGCCAAGACAGCCGCAATGAAAATGCAAAAATGCCGCGTCTTTGCCCGCGTCACTGCGCAGCATATAGTTGCCGCTGTCGGGCAGCACGGTGCTCGCGATGGCTTGTTGCACCGGCGCGATGGCGGCATATTGCGCCACAGCCGATGCGCCAAAATCCCACAAATTTTCGCTGAATAAGGCATCACCGGCGGCGGCTTTGAGCGCACCGTCCGCAAACAAAAGTGCGCCTTGCGCCACAATGTCACGCGCGTCGGTGTCGTCGGAATCCGACTGGCACACAAGGCGGCCTGTCGGTGTAAGCCATTTGGCAAGTGCCGTACACATGGCATGAATATTTTGGGTGAGCGCCTTTGGCAGCGCAATGTCGTTTTGCACGGCAACGGTGAGCACGTCAATCACGCAGTGCAGCACTTCGCAGTGGTACATGGGGCTTTGCTCCCAATGCGTGCCGTCGCGCATCACTTGCAGACGCAAATTTTCGCACAGGCGCTCGATGGCAAGCGTGCGCCATGCGGCATCGTCAAAATAAACACCAAGCAAAAACAGGCCGTGGTCTTGCAGCACGCCCCAGTTGCTGAGCAGTTGAAACGCGCCGCTTTTTTCAGCGAGATATGTGCCGTGCACACGCAGACAGCCGTCGATTTGCGCGCGCAAATCTGCCGTCAAGATGGGACTGTTTTCAAACAGACGCAAACTGCGCAGCCAGTTTTCGCAGCGCAAGCCGGCCTCAAGCGAGCGCCATGTGGTTTCGCTGTTTTCTTGGGTGAGCGGCTCGCGGGTGATCCAACCGGAAATGAGCTTTGCAAACTGCTTTGCAAACTGCTCATCGCCTGTAAAGCGATATGCCTTGCCAAGATTGACAAAGCTTGTGTGGCGATTCATGGCAAACAGCCATTCGGGGTCGTCTGCGGGAATATGTGCCCAGTCGATGTCGCCCTCAAAATGGACGGGCACTTGCGTGCGCTCCATCTCCCAGTGGTCTGAAAAAACAAAGGTCTGATTGCAAATCAGCGCCGCCTGCTTTAAAACCTGTGCGGTGTCTGCCGGAAATGTCGTTTTGCAAAAGGCCGCCGTTTCGGATAAATTTTCTGCCCAAAAATGAAATTTCATTTTTCCTCCTTACCAGTATAAATTCCAGTCGGTGGATAGGCGGGTGAGCAGCTCCATGTAAAAATAGTCGCCCCATGTATTGCATTCGTCGACACCACGGTCTTTTTTGATGGGGTTATAGGGTGAATTTTTGGCATATACACCGTGCAGTAAAAGTCCGTTTGACTGTTTTTCGTCGGTGACGGCATAGTTTGCGATGAGCGACGCGGCCATGCGTTTTGCCATGTCGGTGTAATAGGCCGCTTTTTCGGTCGGCAGATATTTTGCCATTTCAAGCATACCGCAAACGGCAATGGCCGTGGCGGAGGAATCTTTCGGCTCGTTTGAACCGTCGGTGAAATCCATGTCCCAATAGGCGACAGCATCCGCGGGCGAATGGTCGATAAAGAACTGCGTCACACGGTC